>NZ_CAJZDT010000091.1:0-7870 GCF_915066115.1 uncultured Streptococcus sp.
AGTACAGCCTGCGGCTAGCTTCCTAGTTTGCTCTTTGATTTTCATTGAGTATAAGGAGGAAATCATGTACCATATAAAAGAAGCTGCGCAGCTTTCGGGCGTCTCTGTCAAGACCCTGCACCACTACGATAAGATAGGGCTTTTGGTTCCTTTAAAGTCGGAAAACGGCTATCGAACATACAGTCAAGAGGATTTAGAACGCCTTCAGGTCATTCTATACTACAAATATCTAGGCTTTTCTTTAGAAAAAATAGCAGAGCTATTAAAGGAAGAAAGGACAGATTTATTGCCCCATCTGACCAGACAGTTGGACTATTTGACTCGAGAAAGGGAACATCTGGATACCTTGATTTCAACCTTGCAAAAAACCATTAAAGAACAAAAAGGAGAAAGAGAAATGAGCATTCAAGAGAAATTTGCTGGATTTAACTACCAAGACCATCAAAAATACCACCAAGAGGCGGTAGAGAAATATGGACAAGAAGTCATGGACCAAGCGCTGGAGCGCCAAAAAGGTCACGAAGACGAGGCTACAGCTGCCTTCAACCAAGTTTTTCAAGCTTTGGCACAAAATCTTCAAGCTGGTTTACCTGCAACAGCAACTGAAAACCAAGAGCAAGCAGCCAAGCTCTTGCAAGCCATTCGTACTTATGGATTTGACTGCTCTATTGAAGTCTTCGGACATATCGGTAAAGGATACGTCTATAACCCTGAGTTCAAGGAAAACATTGATAAATTTGGACCTGGAACAGCCCAGTACACATCAGATGTCATTGCCTATTATGTCCAAACTCAGACAAAATAAAATCGGAGGAGCATTCTTCCGATTTTTACTAAATTCAAGCACTATTTGCTTAATAATTTTTCTACCACATTTAGTTTTCGCATGGTCAAATCTACATTAAAAAGCTTTTCAAGATAGTTGGTATGGAGTTTCTTTTGTTTAGCAGTTCTAGGGAGATAGAGGTAAAGACAATGGTTACCGATACAAATTTCTTCTTCACCGTAATCAATTTTCAATTTTTCTAAAGGGAGACTTTGAATAGATTCTTGATAAAAAATCACATGTATACGGTCATAAAGATAGTGTTCTCCAAACGGGTTTTCTTGGACAATTTTTTTAAAATCACTTTTGTTCTTGATAACCATTTTTAAGTCGGCCCCAATTTTTTCCTTTATCAGAGTATGAACACATTCTCGTATTTCTTCTAAATCTAAATCACTTTCAAGAATGATATTCCCACTTTGAATATAGGTTCGAACGTGTTGAAAACCAGCTTCTGTTAAAATATCTACCAAATAAGACATTTTCGGGATAGCATTTTTTCCATTAGGAGTAACACCTCTTAGTAAAATAATATGTTCCAAAGGACTTCCTTTCTTATTTTGTATTTTAGTCATTCAATTATTTATATATTTGATTTGAGCCTGCCACCCAACCGGTACAGAGGGCTGAAGTGATATTAAAGCCACCCGTGTGGGCATTGATATCCATGACTTCGCCAGCAAAGTGAAGGCCAGGTACCAGCTTACTTTCAAGGGTTTTAGGGTTGATTTCCTTAAGACTGACACCACCCTTGGTAACAAAGGACTTAGCAAGGGACATTTTACCAGTTACAGGAATTTTAAGTCCCTTGATAGACTGGACAAGTTGTTCGCGTTCCTTTTCAGTCAGTTGTTTGACTTTGTCAGGATAGCCTGGCACAAAAAATTCTGCCAAGCGTTCTGGAAGTAAAGTTTTTAAGGCATTTTTTAGAGATTTTTCCCGATTTTCTTCTAGAAATGTAGCCAAGTCTTTCTCAGAAAGTTGAGGTAGAACATCCAGTGAGAGAACCTCTCCGCCCTTGACAAAGCTGGACATACGCAGAGCAGCAGGGCCTGACAAACCAAAGTGGGTAAAGAGCAAATCGTGAGTGATGACATGCTTACCATAGCTTAGGGTCACATCGTCCAATGAAATTCCTTGTAAGGCCTTGTGTGGAAAATCTGTCAACAAAGGACTTTCAGCGGCTTCAAGATCGGTAATGGTATGCTTAAAATGACGGGCAATCTCGTGACCAAAACCAGTTGAACCAGTTGAAGGATAGGATTTCCCACCAGTTGTGACAATGAGTTTATCACAAGTGAAGGTTTGGTCAGCTGATTTAAGGATAAACTGGTCGTCTATCTTTTTAACCGAAACAATTTCTGTTTGAGTAGCAACTTGACCACCGAGCTCAATGATTTTCTTTTCCAAGGATTCGATAATGGTCCGAGACTTGTCACTGGCAGGAAAGACGCGCCCGTGGTCTTCAACCTTGAGTTTAACCCCATTTTCTGTAAAAAAGTTAATGATATCATGGTTATCAAATTGGGAGAAGACACTGTAAAGAATGCGCCCGTTTCCAGGGATGCCAGCTAGTAGGTCATCTAGAGTTCCGTTGTTAGTTACATTACAACGACCACCACCAGTACCAGCTAATTTTTTTCCGAGTTTCCGATTTTTTTCGATGAGGAGGGTTTTCTGTCCATAAAAGCTACTGGAAATCGTAGCCATCATACCAGCAGGTCCCCCACCGATGACAATAGTATCAAAATGTTTCATAGCTCTATTGTACCATAAAAAAACAAGAGATGATGGTCACCTCTTGTCAAGAATGGAATTAATCAATTTCATATCCCATCAGCAAACCACCATCTTCTGCATAGAAACTGCAGAGACCAGATGTTGGGAGAATTTTGATATCCGCTTGTGGGAAGGTTTCAAGGATTCGCTCTGAGAGCTGTTGGCAACATTTCTCGTTATTGCGTTGGGCCATGACAATACGACCACCAGCATATCCAGCTTTTACTAACTCTTCATAGGCTGCCTGAACTGATTTCTTTGCCCCTCGTGCTTTTTGTAGTAATTCAAGGGTTCCAGTTTCACTAGCTTCTCCAACCATACGGATGTTGAGAAGGCCAACGACTGTACCGATAAGTTTGCTCAAACGGCCGTTCTTCACCAAGTTATCGACTTTAGCTAGGACAAAGAGTAACTTGGTTTTTTCTTGATATGCAGTGATAGCTTCAACGACTTCCTCAAAAAACAAGCCCTGATCAATCAAGTCATTTAATTTTTCTACGAGCAAGTCAACTTCCCCACCAGCAGACAAACTATCAATCACATGAATCTTAGTGTCAGGATGGTCTTCCAGATAAATATTCTTGGCTAGTTGAGCACTATTGTGACTGCCAGAAAGAGTACCAGTAATGGTTACTAGGAAAATATTTTTGGCACCTTCAAATGCTCGCAAATAATCATCTGGGCTTGGACAAGCTGATTTTGAAGCTTCTGCGGTTGCATACATAGTTTCCATCATTTGGTCAATGTCAAGACTGGCATCATCGACAAAGACTTGATCAGCTACTTGAATGGTTAAGGGGACACTTACAAAGGTTGTGTCAATAGCTGGTCTTTCCAGCTGACGATAATCACAACCAGAGTCAGCAATAATCTTCCAAGTCATAGAAATTCTCCATCTTTGTCAGTTATACATTGACAAAGGTTCTGTCTTTTTTTACAATTATATCATGAAAGCCCTTGAAACAAAAGCCTCATCCGTCTGTTGTGACAAGTAGAAAGAAAATGTTATGTCTGAACGTAGAATCTCTGAAAAGTCTCTTGAAAATCTCAGAAAATCAAACCAAGAATCCAATTTATTAACCAGAGAAGCCATTGAAACGGCCCTCTTGCAACTCTTGGAAAAAAAGGACTTGACCAAGATTAGTATTTCTGAATTGGTTAAGCGTGCAGGCGTTTCGCGTGCGGCCTTTTATCGCAATTATGATTCCAAAGAGGAGATTTTAGAAAGTGTCTTTAAACGAACTGTCCACAATATTATGGAACAGCTGCATCATTACGATCTAAAGACAGATCTTTATCTGGTCTGGGTTCACCTTTTCCGAGAAGCAAGAAAGGAGGCCAGAGTGATTCAATTGGCCTTAGATTACCATCTGGAAAAAATCTTTGTCCAAGCCATGCAGGAATTTCTAGAAAAATACCATGGAAAATCAAAAGGTGTCAGCTCTTATCTTCATTCCTTCTGGAGTTCTGCCATCGTCTCTGTCCTCTTAAAATGGATCAAGGATGGCATGAAGGTACCAGCTGAAAAGATTGCAGACTTACGGTTACCATTCTTTAAAAAATAGAAAAAAAGGAGAAGAGATATGACTGAAAAAAGACTAGCCTGGGATGAGTATTTTGCAGCCCAAGCCCTACTGATTGCCAATCGTTCCACCTGTAAACGTGCCAAAGTGGGTGCAATTCTGGTTAAGGATAATAAGGTTATTTCCACTGGTTACAATGGTTCGGTGTCAGGTACCGAGCATTGTATTGATCACGAATGTCTGGTCATTGAAGGCCACTGTGTTCGCACCCTTCACGCTGAGGTCAATGCTATCCTTCAAGGTGCAGAACGTGGTGTTCCTAAAGGCTTTACAGCCTATGTAACCCATTTTCCTTGTCTGAACTGTACAAAACAATTGCTTCAGGTCGGCTGCAAGCGCGTGGTTTATATCAACCAGTACAGAATGGACGACTACGCCCAATACCTTTATCAAGAAAAAGGGACAGAATTGACTCATTTACCACTTGAGACAGTACAGGCGGCTCTTAAAGAGGCAGATCTAATGTAAAATTTATCAAAAATAAATGGTTTAGAAAGATTTTTAAACCGTTTTTTGGTATAATAAGAAGAATAAATTGAAAGAAGGAATTCCAAAAATGGGAAAAATTGAAGTTATTAATCATCCACTGATTCAACACAAATTGTCAATCTTGCGTCGTACAGATACTTCTACAAAAGCTTTCCGTGAGCTAGTAGATGAGATTGCAATGTTGATGGGGTATGAAGTACTTCGTGATCTTCCACTAGAAGATGTGGAAATCGAAACACCAATTACAAAAACAGTTCAAAAACAATTGGCAGGTAAGAAATTGGCCATCGTTCCAATCTTGCGTGCAGGTATCGGTATGGTTGATGGACTTTTGAGCTTGGTTCCAGCCGCTAAAGTTGGCCACATCGGTATGTACCGTGATGAAGAAACGCTTCAACCTGTTGAGTACTTGGTGAAATTGCCTGAGGACATTGACCAACGTCAAATTTTTGTCGTAGACCCAATGTTGGCAACAGGTGGCTCAGCAATCTTGGCTGTTGATTCTCTTAAAAAACGTGGCGCATCAAATATCAAATTTGTCTGCCTTGTATCTGCTCCAGAAGGTGTAAAAGCCCTTCAAGAAGCTCATCCAGATGTAGAAATCTTTACAGCAGCCTTGGATGAACGCTTGAACGAACACGGTTATATCGTTCCAGGTCTTGGAGATGCTGGAGACCGCTTGTTCGGTACAAAATAACATCGAAAAGAAGAATGACTTGGAAAAGTATTTCTAGTCGTGAAAGGGGGTTGAATTTTTGTTTCTGTCTGATGAAAACAGAGCAAAAATTTGACCTTTTTTGACCAAGATATTATAATAGTCTTATCTTCAGTCGTTTGACCAACAAAAATAAAACTCAAAAGGAGAAATGAATGATTCCTGTAGTTATTGAACAAACAAGCCGTGGAGAACGTTCCTACGATATTTACTCACGTCTTCTCAAAGACCGCATCATCATGCTGACAGGCCCAGTTGAAGACAATATGGCCAACTCAGTTATTGCCCAATTGCTTTTCTTGGATGCCCAAGATAGTACAAAAGATATTTACCTATATGTCAACACACCTGGTGGTTCCGTTTCAGCTGGTTTGGCAATCGTTGATACCATGAACTTTATCAAGGCAGATGTCCAAACCATCGTTATGGGAATGGCTGCATCTATGGGTACAGTCATCGCATCAAGTGGAGCAAAAGGCAAACGTTTCATGCTTCCAAATGCTGAATACATGATCCACCAACCAATGGGTGGTACAGGTGGTGGTACTCAACAAACTGATATGGCTATCGCTGCAGAACACTTGCTTAAAACTCGTAACACCTTGGAAAAAATCTTGGCTGAAAATTCAGGTCAGTCAATTGAAAAAGTCCATGCAGATGCAGAACGCGATAACTGGATGAGTGCTCAAGAAACACTTGAATATGGCTTTATTGATGAAATCATGGCCAACAATTCATTGAACTAATGATGAAAGAAGGCAAACTCGACTGGGTTTGCTTTTTTTGGTATAATAAGGAGAAATTTCTTAGAAAGAGGATTTATCATGTTTGAAAAAGTCAATCGATCTGGCTTGATTATCTATCTTTACTATAATCGTGATGCCAAAAAATTGCAGGATTATGGAGATATTACCTATCATTCCAAGAAACATCGTTACTTACAACTCTATGTTCCAACTCAAGAAGTCGAGCAATTGGTCGGACACTTGAGTAAGGAAAAATTTATAAAAAAAGTCAGAGTTTGTCATATCCAAGAGCTGGAAACACCCTTTGTGGGCAATCTCTATCGAGAGGAAAACGTTATCATCGAAAAAGTTCAAGAAAAGTGTTGACAATTTTCTGATAATTCGGTATATTCTTAACATGCTATTTATTTAAGAAATAAGGAGACAAAAAAGATGAAGAAAAAATTTGCCCTATCGTTTGTGGCTCTTGCAAGTGTAGCACTTCTTGCAGCCTGTGGAGAAGTGAAGTCTGGAGCGTCAAACGCTGCTGGTAACTCAGTAGATGAAAAGACAATCAAGATTGGATTTAACTTCGAAGAAACTGGTGCCGTAGCAGCCTACGGAACATCTGAACAAAAAGGTGCCCAACTTGCTGTTGATGAAATCAATGCTGCTGGTGGTATCGATGGAAAACAAATCGAAGTAGTCGATAAAGATAACAAGTCTGAAACAGCAGAGGCTGCTTCAGTAACAACTAACCTTGTAACCCAATCTAAAGTATCAGCAATCGTAGGACCTGCGACATCTGGTGCAACTGCAGCTGCGGTAGCGAACGCTACAAAAGCAGGTGTTCCATTGATTTCGCCAAGTGCGACTCAAGATGGATTGACTAAAGGTCAAGATTACCTCTTTATCGGAACTTTCCAAGATAGCTTCCAAGGAAAAATTATCTCAAACTATGTTTCTGATAAATTGCAAGCTAAGAAAGTTGTTATTTACACTGACAATGCCAGCGACTATGCTAAAGGTATTGCCAAAGCCTTCCGTGAAGCTTACAAGGGTGAAATCGTTGCAGATGAAACTTTCGTAGCAGGTGACACAGACTTCCAAGCAGCCCTTACAAAAATGAAAGGGAAAGACTTTGATGCTATCGTTGTTCCTGGTTACTACACTGAAGCTGGTAAAATTGTAAACCAAGCGCGTGGTATGGGAATTGACAAACCAATCGTTGGTGGTGATGGATTCAACGGTGAAGAGTTTGTACAACAAGCAACTGCTGAAAAAGCATCAAACATCTACTTTATCTCAGGCTTCTCAACTACTGTAGAAGTTTCTGCTAAAGCAAAAGCCTTCCTTGAGGCTTACCGTGCTAAGTACAATGAAGAGCCTTCAACATTTGCAGCCTTAGCTTATGACTCAGTTCACCTTGTAGCAAACGCAGCAAAAGGTGCTAAAAACTCAGGTGAGATTAAGGATAACCTTGCTAAAACAAAAGACTTTGAAGGTGTAACTGGTCAAACAAGCTTCGATGCAGACCACAACACAGTCAAAACTGCTTACATGATGACCATGAACAATGGTAAGGTTGAAGCAGCAGAAGTTGTAAAACCATAATAGAAAAATGTTGAAATAGGGAATGAGCCTCGGACTCACTCCCTGTTTCGATGTTTAATACTCTTCAAAAATCAAATTCAAACTGCGTCAACGTCGCCTTGCCGTACTCACGTACAGCCTGTGGCTCACATTATCGCTC
>NZ_CAJZDT010000092.1:0-7695 GCF_915066115.1 uncultured Streptococcus sp.
CCACCGCGCTAGTTGATGCCGATGCACTTGCTACCGCGCTTGTTGAAGCCGATGCACTTGCTACCGCGCTTGTTGACGCTGAGGCGCTTGCTACTGCACTAGTAGATGCTGAGGCACTTGCTACTGCACTTGTTGACGCTGAGGCTGAAGCTACCGCGCTAGTAGATGCTGAAGCTGAAGCCACCGCACTTGTTGACGCTGAAGCTGAAGCTACCGCGCTTGTTGATGCTGAAGCTGAAGCCACCGCGCTAGTCGACGCTGAGGCGCTTGCTACTGCACTTGTTGATGCTGAAGCTGAAGCCACCGCACTTGTTGACGCTGAAGCTGAGGCTACCGCACTTGTTGAAGCCGATGCTGAGGCACTTTGACTTGCACTTGTCGACGCAGACACTGATGCACGGTAATCAGAGTCAGATATATCTGGCGTTACCGTATTCACCGTTCCATCTTTATAAGTGATGGTCACCGTTCCATTTTCTGCAATAGAATAACTACTGATACGATTTGCAGTCTCTGGATTTGCTGTTTTCACAGCTGCCAAGATTTCATCTTTCTCACGCTGATCCAGAGCGTTTGGATGTTTAACTTGGAAGACTCTTGACGGCTTCACACCAGGGAATCTTACATTCAATTTACCTTGAGCAACTACTACTGTCGGAGTGCGTGCTTCGTTATCAGACAAGTCTACAACTTTGGTTCCGAGATTCCATTTATTTTTATCATCATATTTCTGATTAGCATTATAAGAAGCTGTATACTCTAAAGTAGCAGGAGCATTCGTTGGTGTATTCTTGAATCCTGGCGCACCATCATTCGAAGAATATCCATCTTGGAATATTCTAGTTTTATCAGAAATACCATCATAAAGCTTCAGTTCTTTGATTTTGCCACTATTATCTGAACCTTTTAAGACAACTTTAACTTCATCTCCTGCAAAAATCTCGTATCCACTCGTGCCAGGACGGACATTATTTTTCGGAGAAAGTTTTTCCCACTTACCACCATTCTTGACATAGATTTCAAATTCAGGTTTTGGATCTACATTTTCTTTAGTAATGGTCTTAGTAGTTGTGGCAGAAGTAAGGGTCTCTGTTCTTCCAGAAGTCGTTACAACTTTCTCTTGTTTAACCGTTACATTTCCTGTAGGTAAGAGTCCATTATTGGCTTCCGTAACGCGTTTCAAATCAGACGGTTCAAATGTCAGACTTATTCCTGTTGCTTGTTTTTTAACTGTTTGGCCTGCAATCGTTAAAGTAACCGTTGCTCCTGGTGTTACGTTATTCACCACAATTGAACGATTTGGCAAACCACCTTTTTCATTCACTGAATCAGCTGCAATTTCAGGAGCTTGTGGATTTACTTTCACGGTAACAGGAACATTTTGTTTAACTCTTACCCCCGTTGAATCTGCAGGTAGTTCTACTTCTACTTCCTTAGTAAAGATTCCGACCTCAGTGAGTGACGGCGCACCATCAACCCACTTGTAATTAGTATTTGTCGTGTTAAAATCTGGGCTTCCAGATACTTTTGTAACCGCTTCTTTAGGATTTGCTACAGCTTTTTTATAAGTTGGGTCATCTGTCTTATTCTGAGTAAAGATATAAGAACGATTTGATTCAAACTTATAGACATCATGAACAACATCAACTGTATGACTTAATTTATTAGAGTCATTCTCCCCCATACGACCTACCGGATAGGTAAAGGTCACTTGGTAGGTATTTCTTCCTGTCTCATTTGTATTGATAGGCGAGCTAGAAACTACTTGACCATCTTTACTCCAAGCTTGGCTTGCACCACTTGGATATCCAGCCGTCCCCTCTTTATCAACATAATTATGCCAAACTGTTCCCTTATGAGGAGCTGTTCCTTGAATATCATTTACTGGACCTTTAGGCTTAATTGTCGCCAGAACTTCATAATCTACAGTAACATCTTCACTGCCACCATTAGGATATTCGATGTGGGCAATAGCTTGTTTAGAGCCTGTCTCTAACGTACTAATTCCTGCCCCTTGTTTCCAAGTGATATTTGTTCCATTAGGGAATGCTTTACCGTTAGCACGCTGGATAAAGTTACTTGCATCCGCCAAGTCACCAGCCTGCTCACCAATATAGGTATAGACTTTAGGGACTTTGGCAATTGGATTATATTTCTCTAAATTGGCATTGATAGTACTTGTAGTCCCATCACGATAGGTAACTGTGATCGTACCATTTGTTGAAACTTCAATCTTAGCTTTGGTACCTGGATAAGTTAGAACGGTACCACTTGCATCTGAAGTTAATTCGTGCTGCGTTCCAGTTTTAACAAGGTCTTGATTAGATAGCAAATCACGTTTATTGGCCTCATTATTAATAAAGTTATTATAAACTTCTGCAATTTCTTGCGGTGTTAAATGATCCAAATCCTTAACTAAGACAGTATTCCCACTCTGAACATCATGACGTTCGTTAAAACCTTTGATAATGTATTCTACAGTAGCACTAGCCTGTTTGCCATTCCAAGCCTGAGCCGCAAAACGATATGTATAAACTTTACCTACTTCAGCTGTAGCATTCCCTCCTCCTACTACACCACTTAACCCATTTAACACAAAGGGGACAATTTGTTTGTCATCTTTAGTAAGATTAGGCTTATCGACAGTATTCGAATTAAATTCAACTCCCGGAACACGATCTCCTGGAAATAGAGTGTGTTGACGAATATTAGAGCCATTTCTTTTTATGGATACCTTATCATTGATTGTATCATCATTATAAACTTCTTTCCGAGCTTGTTCGATTATATATTCTGGCCCAGATTTCTCTACTGAAGGTGATGGCGTTGGTCTAGATTGATTGTAACCTGTCGGAACACTTGCCGTTTGAACTCTAGAAGCATTCCCTTGAGTATTTTGCCCGATAGGTGCTGAGCTGACCTGAACCTGCATATCAGCAGTCCCAGTCGATACATTGTTATCGTATTTAACTTTGACTACAATCGTACCACTTAAGTTTCTATTTTGTCCATGTCTGTAATTATAAACAATTTCTGAACCCTGAGTGTAGGTTTTCTCCATAGATTGCCCATTAAAAGAAGCACTTTGGACATGGCCTCCTCGGCCGACATTTATCCTAACACCTACATTGCTCAAAGCACTATTAGCCTGAACATTCATGGTAAACGTTGCGATACCAGTCGCCTTATCAAAGCTACCCACAGGCTGACTAACCGTCATACGGCCATCTCCCTGCTCAGAAGCCCAACTTGCGCGAAGAGAAGCATCTCGCAACATAGCTTGGCCATTACGAGCATCACGCGCTCCTGATTGCGCTCTTAAAACAGCATTGACAATAGAATTACGAGCCAAGGTAGCTTTTTGCACCACCTCTGTCCAGTCACTCGTTGGATCTGCCAAAGCTTTTTCAATAGCTGTCACTGCTGCATTTACCTTAGTAATTGCAGAATCAGTGTTTGGTAAACCAGCAGCCTTCGCTAAGTATTCACCCATTTCAGCTGAAAGCTTGGTTAACTTCTTACGATTTTCTTCATTTTTCTTTACAGAAGCTTCTACAGATGACAAGGTTGCAGCTGTCGCTCCCACTAAACTTGTTGTATCTGAATTTGTTTTAACAGCATTTGACTCAATAGCAGTAGGCTTCAAAATTGATGAATCAATCTTGTCAACCTTTGATTCATTTTGAGTCGATACTTTCTTCTCATCTTGAATTTCAGATACAGTTTTTTCTGAGGAAGCTCCTACAGATGTTGACACGCTACTTGTTTGGCTAGCAGATTGACTCAAACTAGTTGACGCACTAGCGGAATCTGAAGCGCTAGTGCTAGCTGAAGATGATGTGCTAGCTGAGGCACTAACTGACGTACTAGCGGAAGCACTTGCTGAAGTGCTGGCTGAGGTACTAGCTGAGGTGCTAGTAGAAGCTGATTCTGAAACCGAAGCGCTTTCACTCATAGAAGTAGACAAGCTAGCAGAATTTTCCGAGTTACTTAGAGATGTCGTACCCAAAACTACTGTATCATTTGTAACTAAAAGATCTGGATTTTCCAGCGTTTTTTCCACTGCTACTGTTTCATTTGCAAATACTTTTGTTTGAGTAGCAACACTACCACCTAAAACAGCCCCTGTGGCAGCAAGTCCCTTGATAATATCCAAACCTGAAATAGAAGGATTCACTTTATCCTCTACTACTTCTGTCATGACTTGAGTCGTATCTACACCACCCCGCAAGACCTTGAATAAACCAAAAAGAGAGGTTGAAGCGCGCAACCAATGTTTTCCTGATTTGATTAACTTGTATCTCGTCACACGGTCGGTTTCTCTATATTCACCTTTCTGACGTCTAAAAAACATGTTTTATCCTTTCATTCTATACCAAAGAGTGCACTCTGGCCCATTTAATCATACCCTCAAATTATACTTTAAATGCAAACGCTTGTCAAGAAATTTGATATATTTTTATATAATATTACCATTCAAATATTTTGAAATATCTAGCTATTTATAATCTCTCTAACAACATCTAATACCTTTGTATAAAAAGCCTCAAATAACTTTTTAAAATATATATAACTAAATTTATTTTAGTTGTAAAAAGTATATAACGTTCGGATTTTTAACATATTATATAAACAAAATATAAAAACTTGACTATTCATGTTTCATTGATAAATTCATAATGTAATGCAAAAAATACTATCGAAGTACATCTTGTGACAATAGATTTTCATAAAAAATTGCTTCGAATCAACTCGATTCTCCCTGTAACTCCTATCAAAAATGCCCACAATTAGATTATAATCATGGGCATTCTATTGATGTTTTTTCTAGTTAGCTAGGCCATTATCTCCCCGTTACGACAGAAAAGCCCACGAATCGATACCATTCGTGGATTTTTCCTAGTAAAGCATTTAGGTAAACCGATTGTTACACTACGACACGGAGTTTGGCAAATCGATTCCATTTGTAAAACTCATTTAGTGAGGCAGTTAGCTAGACTACTTCCTACCAGTTACGACGTAAAGTTTTACGAATCGACAATATTCGTAAAACTTTACTAGTGGAGCGCCTAGCCAAGTTCCATAGAAACTTGGCGTTAGTTACTTAGATTGTTATACAATCAAATACATTTACTGAACTACGACACGGAGTTTGGCAAATCGATTTCATTTGTCAAACGTAGTTAGTAAGGCAGTTAGCTAGTTCGCCAAATAGCGACTAGCGTCCAACAATTAGGAACTTTAGTTCCAATTGTTGGTACTGAGTTACATCTTCTCTTCCAACTCTACATCTGGATACTTGTCCGCAAACCAACGGAGGGCAAAGTCATTTTCAAAGAGGAAGACTGGTTGGTCAAAACGGTCTTTGGCCAAGATATTGCGACTTGATGACATCCGTTCATCCAAATCCTCAGGCTTGATCCAACGAACGGTCTTTTTACCCATTGGGCTCATGACTACTTCCGCATTGTACTCGCCTTCCATACGATGCTTGAAGACTTCAAACTGGAGTTGCCCGACAGCACCCAGCATATACTCGCCTGTTTGGTAATTCTTATAAAGCTGAATGGCTCCTTCTTGCACCAATTGCTCGATTCCCTTGTGGAAGGATTTTTGCTTCATGACATTCTTGGCAGATACTTTCATGAAAATTTCAGGTGTAAAAGTTGGTAGTGGTTCAAACTCAAACTTGTTTTTTCCAACAGTCAATGTATCCCCAACCTGATAAGTGCCTGTATCGTAAACCCCGATAATATCACCTGCCACGGCATTGGTCACATTCTCACGACTTTCCGCCATAAACTGAGTAACATTCGACAGTTTAGCACCCTTACCAGTACGAGGCAGGTTGACACTCATGCCACGTTCAAACTCACCCGATACGATACGTACAAAGGCAATACGGTCACGGTGACGAGGGTCCATATTGGCTTGGATTTTGAAGACAAATCCTGAGAAATCCTTGTCGTAAGGATCCACAATTTCACCATCTGTTTTCTTATGTCCATGAGGCTCTGGAGCAAACTTGAGAAAAGTCTCAAGGAAGGTCTGCACACCAAAGTTAGTAAGGGCTGAGCCGAAGAAGACAGGTGTCAATTCTCCAGCAAGGATTGCTTCCTCTGAAAACTCATTTCCAGCTTCATTTAAAAGCTCAATATCATCTTTGACTTGCTCGTAGAAAGGATTGCTACCAAAAAGCTTGTCCCCATCTTCTAGACTGGCAAAACGCTCATCCCCTTTATAAAGTTCCAAGCGTTGGTTATAAAGGTCATACAAGCCTTCAAAGGCTTTCCCCATACCGATTGGCCAGTTCATCGGGTAACTCGCAATACCTAAGACTTCTTCCAATTCTTGCAAGAGATCCAGTGGCTCACGACCGTCACGGTCCAGCTTGTTCATAAAGGTAAAGACTGGAATGCCACGGTGTTTGACAACCTCAAACAATTTCTTGGTTTGCGCCTCGATACCCTTGGCAGAGTCCACAACCATGACCGCAGCATCCACCGCCATCAAGGTCCGATAGGTATCCTCTGAGAAGTCCTCATGCCCTGGGGTGTCGAGGATATTCACGCGCTTACCATCGTAGTCAAACTGCATAACAGATGAAGTCACCGAAATCCCACGTTGCTTCTCGATATCCATCCAGTCAGACTTGGCAAACGTCCCTGTTTTCTTCCCTTTTACGGTACCAGCCTCACGAATCTCGCCCCCAAAGTAGAGCAACTGCTCAGTGATGGTTGTTTTCCCCGCGTCCGGGTGGGAGATGATGGCAAAGGTACGACGTTTCTTAATTTCTTCTTGAATATTCATAAGTTCTCTTTCTTTGATTCTCTATTTTTCTTGTTTCAATAGCTAAGAATGATTTCTACATTGGATTTTACCATTCCTTTCAACACTCCATTATATCGGATTTTGAGTAGTTTTTCAATTAGTCATTCGAGGATAAAGGTAAACTAGAACACTGATTTCACCTGGTTTCTCTTTTTCCACCGTTTTTTGAACAAGATATCAAAAAGAACCAGAGCTAGTGAGAGGATGACGGACACAAGTAGGTACTTTAGCCACAGGGGGGCATCAGGAATAAAAGGTGTCTTATTTAACAAGCCATAATTCCCACCAGTCACCTGATTAACCCCAACTAGAAAGAGATTGAGGATAAAGGTATAGACTACAATCATATATTTCTTGAGTAGGCTCTTGTCATAGTGATTCATCAAGTAGACCAAGGAATTCACTAGAAGGGCATAGTGCCCAATCAAAAATGAAAAACTGGTAATATGGGGGAAGTCATAGGGGTCAAAAACTGGGTAAACCAGTGCAAAGACAGCTCCACTTGCTCCTAAGAGGGCAAAGTACTGCTTGCTTTTCCATTTATCAGGCAAGAAAACCACAGCAAACATAGCTAAACGGCAATGATAAAATGGGAGACTATTAGAAAAGGGAATCCCAAAACCAACATACCAACTATAGAGTGCTAGCAACTGGAGGATTTGAATCCCCTTAAACAAGTATACAAATTTCGGATTTTTGTGATAAGCAAGTGCCCCATAAATACAAAGCACTAAGACAAGCATCATAACCCCATACCAAAAAAGTGAAATGGGAGGAGGGACTGTCTGAGTTCTGGTGATAAATTGATGGAACATGTTTCTATCCTAACTCTTATTTTTTCTTTTTTCTAGTTTAACTATTATC
>NZ_CAJZDT010000093.1:0-7682 GCF_915066115.1 uncultured Streptococcus sp.
AAAAAGCCTTGGTTCCCAAAGCTTTTTAATGTTATAAACTCATTAAAATAACTCCCAGTTAGATTTGGAATATTTTTTATTCTGTGTCATATAAAAATAAATAAAATGAATGGCTATAGCTAGAGCTAAAATGGTTGTTATACTCACTACTATTATAGGATTAGAAGCAAAGATTAAAGAGAGAATAAAGGCAGCCAGATAGAGTGTCGCTTGGACACAGTAGTAACTTTTCGAATAGCGAAGATAGTGTTTGTTATAGGGCCCATTTACTAGGACAGCAGCTTGAAAGAGGCCAAATCCGATATAAGAGAAGCTGGTTGCAAAGAGACGATTAGCTTCAGGATTCTGAAGAAAACTCATCGATACAGTCATCATAATAAGTCCAATGAAAATAGGATAGTGACTGTAAATTAGAAATAGTCCCTTTTGATTAGATTTTTCATCAATAGCATGGTCGAATTGACCAAAATAAAACAAGAACAGAGAAAGCATAATAATGAAATAAAGAACCGAATAAATCGAGAAATTCTCGATTGTAAAGAAGTTAGCTAGATTCGTAATCATCTCTCCAAACGTAATAATGACAAGAAGGGAGATGCGCTCGATTAAATGGGGGAGATTTACCTGGTAATGCTTATCTTTATTAAGCAAGATACTTGGCATAATAAAGATAAACAGAATACTAGCAAAGAAGATATAGACTCTAACGTAAATAGGAAGAAGAGCTGCTAGATAGACTCCTAAACTTCCTAGACCTGTTATCCATAGAAAACCTTTGGTACTTTCCCGTTCAACATCATCGGTTGATTTTCTAAAAAATTCAACCAAATATTGAAAAAATAAGGTAAGGGTTAATGTACCAATAGCCCAACAGAGATAATGAAAATATTGTTGCCAATCAGGTCCAATCATATTGGCTATAAAGAGTAAAAGTCCCATTTTGATAAACATGATTACCATGTTAAATAAAGAGTTCTTTCCATAGCGATTGGTATAATCGGTTTGAAACATCCAGGAATCGATGAGAACCAAAATAGCAATGAAAAAATCAAGGAAAGAATTCCAAGTCAAAATACCGTTATGAAGATGGTCGATTAAAGTAGTTACTTTTGAAATTGCAAAAACAAAAACTAAGTCATAAAAAAGTTCTGAAAATTCTACACGTTTATGTTTAATAAGAGTTGTCATCTTAAGACCTTTCTATTTTAGAAGTACAATTTATTATAACAGAAAATGGTAATGAGAGAAAAGGATATGCTTAAATAACTTTATGTGGCGCGAATGAACTGCGCCACAAAAGTTAGGTTTTTTCTGTCCAACTTTTGGGGTCAGTACAGAAGGGCCGCTTTTTCTATCGTTTTTAGTGCTAAGACTACACAAAAAAGCCTTGAATTTCAAGGTTTTTCCTGTTGTATGTAGATGCCCCCTACAGGGATTTGGAAAGGACTTTCATATTGAGAGCAATTAAAAATATTGAAATATAAGTGATTTTAGGTATTTTCAATGTCATGATTTAAAAATGGGACAAAAGTGGGGCAAAAACCATACAGATTCTAAACTGTATGGTTCTTTTTTTATCTAACCAAGAAAGGTTAAAACTTATTAAAACAAATGCAATCAACTGTTGAAAACTTTTTAGTCCGTGTAATATAAAAACAAGTAAAAAGTTGAACTATAGGGAATATTGTGTCATAATAGGTAATAGATGAATAATTAATAGATTGGAAATAATGCTTTCTTACCTTAACAAGTTGAATTGGTTATACATTTTTTCGTCGCAATTGTGTCTATCTCTCGAGTTTAGCTAGTTTTTATAAGCTCTGGTTTCTAATCAATATAACAAATTTTAGAAGTGCATAAGACAAGATGGTGACATTACTACAGTCATTTCTAGTCACCATATGTTGCTGGCACAGGCTGTTTGTAGTGTTGGCTATTTACTAGTCAGTTTAATCGGAGTGTTTAATTTTTATTGTTGAAAGGTTTTTATATGGCGAAAATTCTATCTTTAGGTCTGACAGGTAAGAAATTACTTGCTCAGGGGTTCTTGTTTGTTCTGCTAGGTCTCATCTTGATGGTCACGGGGACTTGGTTGCCAGTAAAGGTTATTCGACTGGTTCTGTTTTTAGCTTGGATAGCAACGGTCTTAGATTTAGTATTACGTATTTTCAAAAAAAGTCAGTCAACGGACACCTTGGGAGTTGCACTGGTTAAATTGTTAGTGCTGGGATATTTGCTTGGCTCCAATCTTGCGACGGATGTGCCGATTTATATTTTGGCTCTTGTGATTGGAGTTTATCAGATTTTTCATGCTAGTATTAACCTTGTCACCTATGTTCTCTACCGCAAAAACAAAATTCGACCTCGTTTTCGTCTCTTACTAGATGGACTCGTACTAGTTTTTCTTGGTGGGACTAGTCTTTTGTCCTCTACAGGAAATTCTGTCTTTCAACTCTTTGTATTAGGGGCTTATTTTTTCCTTTATGGTCTGTCCAATATCCGTGACGGTTTCTTATTTGAAGGGGAAATTGGGAAAAACCATCTCAAACGTCGTGTAAGAATGAGCTTACCTATTGTCCTAGCCGCTCTCATCCCTGCAAGAACTTTAGCAAAAATCAACAAATTCATGCAGGAAAATGCTGATGAGAGAGAGGATATCCATCTTGGAATGGTGAAGTCTGGTAAGACAGCGGAGCTTGAAATTTTTGTTCATACAGCTGAGACCTCTCTGTTTTCGGCAATTGGTCATGTGGATATCTGCTATCAAGGCCGTGTTATTTCTTATGGCAACTATGATCCGTCTTCTGAGACCTTATTTGGCATGGTAGGAGATGGTGTCTTATATTTCTGTGATCGTGACAAGTACATTGACCTATGTAAACGTGAGAGTCAAAAAACGCTTTTTGGTTATGGGATAGATTTGACGCCTGAAATGGAAAAAGCAGTTCAGAAAAAGTTGGCTGAATTGAAACAACTGACGATTCCATGGGAGCCAAGTGCAGATAAAATCATGACAGGTGATGGTAAGGAAGACTACACCTACGCTTATAAAATCAGACATGAGACAGATGGGGAACTTTATAAATTTATCAAATCTAAGTTTAAATCCTACTTTGTCTTATCTACAAACTGTGTGCTCTTGGCTGATACCATAGTCGGTCAGGCTGGCACCGATATCCTCTCACCCAAAGGATTTATCGCACCAGGAACTTACCAAGCTTACCTTGACCGAGAGTTTGAAAAACCAAATAGTATAGTCGTATCTAAACATGTTTATTAAGGAGAATTTATGAACTTAGTAAAAAAATACACCCCGTTAATACTTTTTATAGGGCTGGTTGCTCTTGTAATTCTGAATGCATCGAGCTTTATATCAGGAGCAATCTCTCTCTTTGATGTAATATCAACCTTGATTTATGGTGCTGTTATTGCTTTTGTGCTTAATGTTCCTATGAAAAAAATTGAACAGTACTTAGTTAAATTGAAGGTAAAGGCAGAGTTGCGTCGTCCGATTGCCATGGTACTTGTTTTCCTAGCTCTTATCTTAATCGTGATTGCTCTTTTGGTTTTGGTGCTGCCAACCCTAGCCCAGACTATTAGTCAGCTGGGAACAGTCCTTTCAACAGTCCTTACTCAACTTGGGAAATTGCTAGGCAGCTCGGAATTTGTAACCAAAGACATGTTGTCAACTATCGTATCAGGCATACAGGGACAATCTAGTTCTATTAGCCAAGCTTTGATAGGTTTTTTATCAGGTCTGACTAGTAATATCGGCAATATTTTTTCAAGTTTGATGAATGCCTTTTTGATTATAGTCTTTACCTTTTTATTTTTATCCAGTAAGGAACATCTGGCAGCGATGACGAGTAGACTTCTAAAAGTTATATTTCCAGAGAAAGTGGTGACAAAGTTAACTTACATTGGACAAGTAGCACTAGAGACTTATGACCAATTTTTGATGAGTCAGCTGATTGAAGCAGTTATCATAGGAGTTATGATAGCGGTTGGTTACAGCGTGTTTGGGATACCCTATGGAGTAATGACAGGTATATTTGCAGGAGTGCTATCGTTCATTCCTTATGTAGGGCCTATGATTGCTTGTGTTGTGGGAGCGATTTTTATCTTCACAGTGAGTCCTACTCAAGCCTTACTTTCTCTTCTTCTATATCAAGTTATACAGCTGATTGAAGGAAACCTTATTTATCCTAGAGTTGTAGGTCAGTCTATTGGTTTGCCAGCTATTTTCACGCTTGCGGCTGCTAGTATTGGAGGCAATCTCTTTGGCTTACTTGGGATGATATTCTTTACACCGATATCTGCTGTTATCTATCGATTGGTTAAGGAATTTGTCGTTGCAAAGGAAAATCAGCTAGATTAAGAAAAACTAAATTTAATAAGATATACTGAGAAGAGAGTGAGAGATTCTCTTCTCTTTTATTTTTAAATACTTTTCTACAAAAAGCTATTAGACGTTAAAAAAAGCCTTGGTTTCAAGGCTTATTTCTGTTGATTTAGATGTGCCCCCTGCAGGGCTCGAACCTGCGCCCCATAGCTTAAGAGTCTACTGCTCTACCAACTGAGCTAAGGAGGCAACAGAAAAAGCTGAGAATGTAACTTCCCAGCTATTTTAATATGCCCAAAATGGCAGCTAGATTATTTACGAAAGGCATCAAGGATATAGGTGAAACCAACAATTAAAAATGCAAAGGCAACGACATAAACGACAAAGACACTTGTAGCTACTGGATTGAACAAAATCACTAGACCTAGTAAAAATGCAAGCAACGCTATCCACATGATATGGTTGCCAATAATAGGGAAAATCAATCCCAGACGATTGCCTTTAAAGAAAGCTATAATGGCTTCTACAATTAACCAAATTCCTAAAATAGTTGGAATGACAACTGGCAGCGTCACAAAGCCATAGGCAACGAGGTAAAGAGCTAAGAGAAGATTAACAATCCCTTGGAAAAGATGAGCTGGTGAGCGAAGCTCTTTTGGTACAGAGAAATAGCCTAAAATAGCTGCTATAGAAGAAACCAGTAAACCAAATGCAATCCACCAGCTGTAAGCAACAAGATTAGCTACTGGGTTTGTAAATAGGAAAAGTCCTAAAAGGACAAAAACAACTCCTGCAAGGAATAGCAGTAAACGATTAGAAAATTTCATTTCAATACCCCCTATATAGTATAGTATAGTATAGTATAGTTTAATAATAAAAATATTATACACCTTTTTAGAGGAAATGTCAATAAACAAAATGGAAAATTTGGAAGTTTCAGTCTGATTTATGAAAAGAAAATCAGTTTTTATTATTTTGAAAATAAAAAGAGAAGATAAAATTTGTCTTCTCTACATGAAAATATTGTATGGCATCAAAGCAAAAGTAACTGGCTTTACACTATTTGTAAAGATGTAATTTGATTCAAAAAGAAAAGATAGATTTAAAATGTGGGACAAATGATGGGGTAAATCAGTTATAGACAAGCAAAAAAGCCTTGTAAATCAAGGCTTTTCCTGTTGTATTTAGATGCCCCCTACAGGGATCGAACCTGTGACCCACGGATTAAGAGTCCGCTGCTCTGCCAGCTGAGCTAAGGAGGCAAAGAAAAAAGCTGTATTGGTGCCGAAACTTCACGGTTTGTATTGAACCCGCGCAATTAAGCAGGTGGGCAACTCGCTCTAACTGAAGCTGTTTCCGTGTGAGACGGCCTACATGCTGTTAGAAGACTTTTGTTTCCCTAATAATACAAAAAATAGTCGGTCAACACTTAAGTGTGAAGTCGTACACCACAGCGTTTCTATGTTTATATAATACCACTTTTTCAAAAAAAATCAAGAGGAAAGTGCAATTTTTTGAAAAGGATTTCAGATTTTTCGCAAACGGTCGATAGCTTCCTTTCTTTGAGCCAAAGCCCGTTCATATTTACCAGTATCTTCTGCTTGGAAATAGTGATGATTGCGGATTTTTTCTGGTAGATAGTCTTGCTTGACCCAATTTCCAGGATAGTTGTGTGGATAGAGATAGTCTTGGGCATTCCCCAGTTCCTTGCTTCCACTGTAGTGCCCATCACGCAGGTGTCGCGGAATAGGCAAGTGCCCTGATGTTTTGAGGTCGGCAAGCGCCTTATCCATAGCTACATAGGCTGAGTTGGATTTTGGAGAAAGGGCCAAATCAATCACGACATTGGCAATGAGAATGCGGGCTTCTGGGAAACCAATCCTTTGTGCAGCATCCAGAGCAGTCACGGTGTGAATCTGGGCTTCAGGATTGGCTAAGCCGATATCTTCATAGGCGATAACAGTCAAGCGACGAGCGAGACTTGGCAAATCACCAGCCTCAATCAAGCGAGCAGCATAGTGGAGACTGGCATCAACATCCGAGCCACGGATGGACTTTTGCAGGGCTGAGAGTACATCGTAGTGTCCGTCTCCATCCTTATCCATAGTAATGTAGCTTCTCTGAAGACTATTTTCCATGATGTCTAGAGTGATATGGCGAATGCCCTCATCATTCTCAGGGGTAGAAAGAACAGCCAAGTCCAGTGAGTTGAAGGCAGAACGCAGGTCTCCGTTTGTAGAGGTTGCGATGAAGTCCAGCGCATCCTCATCTAGTTCTACTGGAAAATCAAAACCACGCTCAGGGTTACTTAGAGCTATCTGCAGGGCCTCTTTGACGTCTTGGTTAGACAGAGGTTCCAACTCAAAAATTTGCACCCGGCTACGAATGGCTGGCGTAACAGAGAAGAAAGGATTTTCAGTTGTAGCCCCAATCATGATGACCAGTCCACTTTCCAAGAGAGGCAGGAGGAAGTCTTGCTTGGTTTTATCTAGTCTATGAATTTCGTCAAGGAGTAGTACAAGTCCCCCTGAGAATTTAGCCTCTTCGGCGATTTCTTGCAGTCGCTTTTTACTATCAACTGTCGCATTGAAAGTTCGAAAGGCATACTTGGTCGTTCCAGCGATGGCAGAGGCAATACTGGTTTTGCCGATTCCAGGAGGTCCATAAAGAATCATGGAAGACAGGCGGTTGGCTTCCACCATGCGGCGGATGATTTTTCCTTGTCCGACCAGATGCTCCTGACCGATAACCTGGTCGATGGTTTTAGGGCGCATACGAAGCGCGAGATTGTCTGGCATAGCAGTCCTTTCTAACGTGGATTTTCTGATGTATATGTGGTAAGATGGTAGTATCTATTTTAGCATATTTCCGAGCAATCGGGGCGATTAAAGAGTCGCATAGAAAGAGGACAAAATGGCAACATACGGATTTTTAGATGTTTTAGAGGAAGAGTTGGAGAAGAACTTTCCCTTTGACTTTGAGATTAGTTGGGACAAGCGCAACCACGCGGTTGAAGTGAGTTTTCTATTGGAAGTGCAAAATGCTGCAGGTGTGGAGATGGTGGATGAAGACGGAGAGGTTTCGTCGGACGATATCCTATTTGAGGAAGCGGTACTCTTTTACAATCCTGCTAAGTCAACCGTCAATGAGGGAGACTATTTGACGGCCATTCCTTATCTGCCTAAAAAAGGATTTTCTCGCGAATTTTTAGCTTATTTTGCCCTTTTCCTTAAAGATACTGCTGAGGTTGGGCTAGATGCCCTCATGGACTTTTTGGAAGACCCAGAAGCAGAGGAATTCGTCATGGAATGGAATCAAGAAGTCTTTGAAGAAGGAAAAG
>NZ_CAJZDT010000094.1:0-7673 GCF_915066115.1 uncultured Streptococcus sp.
TCGCTTTCTAATCCTCTTTTCGCATGAAATAGAGGAGGGTTTGGAGTTCACTTGTCAAATCGACATATTGAACGACCACGTCTTTTGGTAAATGCAGATGGACTGGTGAAAAACTGAGGATTCCTTTCACGCCAGCATCAACCAAGAGATTGGCAACCTCTTGTGACTTGACGCTGGGAACAGTTAGGATCGCAGTCTTGACATCGGCATTCTTGATTTTATCCTTGATTTGAGAAATTCCGTAAATAGGAATCCCATCAGGAGTTTGGCTACCGACTTCAGGATGGTCATCAAGGTCAAAGGCCATGATAATCTTCATCTTGTTACGCTCATGGAAGCGGTAGTGGAGAAGGGCATGGCCCATATTTCCAATACCAACCAGCATGACATTGGTAATAGAGTTATCATTGAGCAAATCGGCAAAAAACGTCATCAGTTTTTTAACGTCATAGCCAAAGCCACGACGACCAAGTTCACCAAAATAGGAAAAATCACGACGTACGGTCGCTGAATCAATCCCAATGGCCTCTGCAATTTGTTTAGAGTTGGCACGTTCAATCTTTTCTGCATGAAATCTCTTAAAAATTCGATAGTAGAGAGAGAGTCTTTTCGCTGTAGCTTTTGGAATAGCAGACTGTTTATCTTTCACAAAATCACAACCTTTCTATTCTTCTATTTTATAGAAACATTGTGAAAAAATCAACAAAAACAAGAAAAAACTAAGAAAAATCTTAGTTTTGATGTAAAAAATCTGCATGTGATAGAAAACGGTAGAGGTCTCCAACCAGTCCCTGGTAAACTTCTTGTCCCTTAAAAGTCAAAGAAGTCACATAAAGTGTATCTGGTAGGGTCACACAGCCTGATAAAGCTAGCATGAGTGCCTCATAATCTTCGTACTTGAGAGTCCGCTCTACATGATAGCTGTCTTTATAGGTTAGTTCAAACATATGGGACCTATCTTTCAGATTTTGTAAAGACACCACGTTCTACCAAACTATCCATGAGGAAGTAGAACTTTTCCTGATGAATGTGGTGGTCTTCTGATTTGAAAATATCAACCAGACGAAGACCAAACTTGTCAGTGATATTGATTTTAGCCCCTGTAAGCTCCTTGTTGATAATGATTTTTAGTTGGAAGCCTTCTCCACTGTTTGGTACCTTTTCAAGTAGGCGAGTCAGTTCATAGTTACCAACTTTTGTTTCAAAAAAAGTATTGTCCTTGAGGGTGAATTTCTTAACAGACGGGCTAAGAGTATAGTCGTAACGACAATTTTTTAACTGAATGGTTTTTTCAAATGCCATATGGCTAACCTCCGATAATTTCTTTTAAGGTTTTTGCGAGGGTTTGTAGGTCTTCGATAGTATTTTGTGGCGACAGACTGATGCGAACGGATTCCTTCAAGCGTTCTGAATTTGCTCCGTACATGGCTTCAAGAACATGGCTGGATTGGACAATACCTGCAGTGCAAGCTGAGCCAGTAGAGATAGAAATTCCAGCTAAATCTAGACGAAGAAGTAAGAGGTCGTTTTTCTGCCCAGGAAATCCAATATTGAGAACATAAGGGAGATGATCTTGTCCTCTATTCAGGTAATACTGAACTCCCTCAAGCTCTGCCAGAAAGGCAGTCTCTAGATTTTGTACATGTTGAAAATGTTCTTCTTGCTTTTCTAGGTCTTCTTTTAGAGCTGCAACCATAGCAACGATGGCAGCTAGATTTTCAGTTCCAGCACGTTTTTTCTGTTCTTGGTCTCCACCATGGAGATAGGAATCAAAGTCCATGCTAGATGCGTAGAGAAAGCCGATTCCCTTAGGCCCATGGAATTTATGGGCTGAAGCAGTGAGAAAATCAATGCCCAATTCTTCTGGGTGAATAGGGATTTTTCCGATAGCTTGAACTGCATCAACATGATAAGCAGCAGGATGTTGCTTGAGTATTTGGTCAATTTCAGCAATGGGAAGTAGGTTTCCTGTCTCATTATTAGCAAACATGGTAGAAACCAAAATCGTATCGTCACGTAATGCCTCTTGAATTTGCTGGGCGGTGATTTCCTGATTTTTTGGCTGGAGAATGGTTACTTCAAAACCAAAGTGTTGAACCAAGTAATCAATCGTTTCAAGGACAGCATGGTGCTCGATGGCAGTTGTGATGATATGTTTTCCTCGTTCTTGGTGACGAAGGCAGTAGCCAATGATAGCAGTATTGTTGCCCTCAGTCCCACCAGAAGTGAAAAAGATATGTTGAGGTTTTGTCCCCAGTAACTGAGCTAGTTCCTGACGGGCTTCTCGTAAGAGTTTACCAGCTTGACGACCATGCCCATGAATACTAGATGGATTGCCATGGGTTTCTTGCATAACTTTAGTCATAGCTGAAATAGCAACTGCTGACATAGGAGTCGTCGCAGCATTGTCCAAATAAATCAAAGAATCACCTTATTTCTTTTTGTTGTAGGCAAAGAGTG
The DNA here is from genome assembly GCF_915066115.1 of uncultured Streptococcus sp. GTDB lineage: Bacteria > Bacillota > Bacilli > Lactobacillales > Streptococcaceae > Streptococcus. The sequence goes on from NZ_CAJZDT010000094.1 coordinate 2,461, forward strand.
GGCTGACTGGTTTTCTTTCGTGGATACGGACGATAGCATCACCAATTAACTCACTAGCAGTGATGTAGCATACGTTTTTAGGAGTTTTTTCTTTTGTTGCTACTGAATCAGTCACAAGAATTTCTTTAATATTAGTATTGTCAAGAAGTTCAGCAGCTCCTTCGACGAAGAGACCGTGGCTAGAAACAGCATAAATTTCTGTAGCCCCTTCACGTTCAACGATTTTAGCAGCTTCAGAGAAGGTACGTCCTGTATTCAGAATATCGTCAATTAAGATAGCTTTTTTACCTTCAACATCACCAATGATATAGCCTTCGTTGCGAGTTGCATCGTCTTGTGGGTAATCGATAATGGCGATAGGAGCATCAAGATATTCAGCCAAGCTACGAGCACGTTTGACACCTGAATTTTTAGGGCTAACGACAACAACATCTGAACCAAGTAGACCCTTATCGCAGTAATGTTTAGCAAATAGGGGAACTGTGTAAAGGTTATCGACAGGAATATCAAAGAAACCTTGAACCTGAACGGCATGCAAATCAAGCGTAAGGACACGGTCAACACCAGCCTTAACCAGCATATTAGCCACTAGTTTAGCTGTAAGTGGCTCACGTGGTGAAGCGATACGGTCTTGACGTGCATAACCAAAATATGGAAGGACAACGTTGATACTGTGGGCACTTGCGCGCACACAAGCATCGACCATGATTAACAATTCCATTAGGTGGTTGTTAACAGGGAAACTTGTTGATTGGATGATGTAAACATCATAACCACGAACACTCTCTTCGATATTCACTTGAATCTCTCCGTCAGAAAATTGACGTGATGACAGTTTTCCAAGTGGGACACCAACAGCTTGAGCAATTTTTTGTGCAATCTCTTGGTTAGAGTTGAGTGCGAAAAGTTTCATATTTTTTCTATCTGACATTATAGACCGTCCTCTGTAAACTTTATAAATCCTAGTTATATCTGTCTTACCTATATGAACTGGGATTTTTGTATTTTTATCTTTTCTATTTTACCAAAAAATAGAGATTATTTCAGCTATTTTTCATGCTTTTGACAAATCGAACCAATTTTGAGGGAGCTTTTTGATAATCAATCTGATTTTCCTCTAAAAATTGTTGGAAATCTTGTTTCCCTTGCTCGTGATTTTCAACTTCAAGTTCTAATTCGTAATCTGTAATATCAAAGTACTGACTTTCATCCAGCGCCATGAGACCAATAGCTGTTTGCATTTCATAGCGAAGTGTCGTTAGACAACCAAGAATCTGCCATTCACTAGTTTTAATATCATGTTTCGCCAATTCATTAAGAACCAGTCCCTGAGGAAGTTCTTCCTTAGCCAGATAGTTTTCAGCATCTTTTAGTTGTAATTTTTGGTTGTATTCCATGTTTCCAACACTTTGCGGGACTTTGAGTGTCAATTCTGCCCAGTCTTCAAAGGTTCGAATGCGCATAGCAACTTTCTTTTCTCGCAGTTCAAAATCAGGCGTGTCGATGTAGTAATTTTTTTGAAGAACAGGAGTGACACCTGTGAACTGGTCTTTTAGACGATCATATTCATCTTTTTTCAAGAGTGTTTTCAATTCAATTTCTAAATGTTTCATTTTTCTTACCTTTTCTTTATCGTTGAAAGCGGATTTATGGTATAATAAGCATTGTATTTATTGTATATGAATCTGGAGAAAAAATCAAAGATATTTTTGAAGGATAATATGTGAAAAAGGGAGAATATATGACCTTAGAATGGGAAGAATTTCTAGATCCTTACATTCAAGCTGTTGGTGAGTTAAAGATTAAACTACGTGGTATTCGGAAGCAATATCGTAAGCAAAATAAGCATTCTCCGATTGAGTTTGTGACCGGTCGAGTCAAACCGATTGAAAGTATCAAGGAAAAAATGGCTCGTCGTGGCATTACTTATGCGACCTTGGAACACGATCTGCAAGATATTGCCGGCTTGCGTGTGATGGTCCAGTTTGTAGATGACGTCAAGGAAGTAGTGGAGATTTTGCGCAAACGTCAGGATATGCGGATCATACAGGAGCGTGATTACATTACTCATCGAAAATCCTCAGGCTATCGTTCCTATCATGTGGTAGTTGAATATTCGGTTGATACCATTAATGGAGCTAAGACCATTTTAGCGGAAATTCAAATTCGTACCTTGGCCATGAATTTCTGGGCAACGATAGAACATTCTCTCAACTACAAGTACCAAGGGGATTTCCCAGAGGAAATTAAAAAGAGACTGGAAATTACTGCCAAGATTGCCCATCAGTTGGATGAAGAAATGGGTAAAATTCGTGATGATATCCAAGAAGCCCAGGCACTTTTTGATCCTTTGAGTAGAAAATTAAATGACGGTGTAGGAAACAGTGACGATACAGATGAAGAATACAGGTAAACGAATTGACCTGATAGCTAATAGAAAACCGCAGAGTCAAAGGGTTTTGTATGAATTGCGAGATCGTTTGAAGAGAAATCAGTTTATACTCAATGATACCAATCCGGACATTGTCATCTCCATTGGTGGGGATGGCATGCTCTTGTCGGCCTTTCATAAGTATGAAAATCAGCTTGACAAGGTCCGCTTCATTGGTGTTCACACTGGACATTTGGGATTCTATACGGACTACCGTGATTTTGAGTTGGACAAGCTAGTGACTAATTTGCAGCTAGATACCGGAGCAAGAGTCTCTTACCCTGTTCTAAATGTGAAGGTTTTTCTTGAAAATGGTGAAGTGAAGATTTTTAGAGCACTAAATGAAGCCAGTATCCGCAGGTCTGATCGAACCATGGTGGCGGATGTTGTGATTAACGGTGTCCACTTTGAACGTTTTCGTGGAGATGGGCTAACAGTTTCGACACCGACTGGTAGTACAGCCTATAACAAGTCGCTTGGTGGAGCTGTTTTACACCCAACCATTGAAGCTTTGCAATTAACGGAAATTGCCAGCCTTAACAATCGTGTCTATCGTACGCTCGGTTCGTCCATTATTGTTCCAAAGAAGGATAAGATTGAACTCATTCCAACGAGAAACGATTATCATACTATTTCGGTTGACAATAGCGTGTATTCCTTCCGAAATATTGAGCGAATCGAGTATCAAATCGACCATCATAAGATTCACTTTGTCGCATCACCTAGCCATACTAGTTTCTGGAATCGAGTTAAGGATGCGTTCATTGGCGAGGTGGATGAATGAGGTTTGAATTTATCGCAGATGAACATGTCAAGGTTAAGACCTTCTTAAAAAAGCACGAGGTTTCTAAGGGGCTGCTGGCTAAGATTAAGTTTCGAGGCGGAGCTATTCTGGTCAATGATCAACCACAAAATGCGACGTATCTATTGGATATTGGAGACCGAGTTATCATCGATATTCCTGCTGAGGAAGGTTTTGAAACTCTCAAAGCTATCGAGCACCCACTGGATATTCTCTATGAGGATGACCATTTTCTAGTCTTAAATAAACCCTATGGAGTGGCTTCTATTCCTAGTGTCAACCACTCTAATACCATTGCCAATTTTATCAAGGGTTACTACGTCAAGCAAGACTATGAAAATCAGCAGGTTCACATTGTAACTAGACTTGATAGAGATACTTCTGGCTTGATGCTCTTTGCTAAGCACGGCTATGCCCATGCACGATTAGACAAGCAGTTGCAGAAGAAGTCCATTGAAAAACGCTACTTTGCTTTGGTTAAAGGCGATGGACACTTGGAGTCAGAGGGGGAAATTATTGCCCCGATTGCGCGTGATGAAGACTCCATTATTACCAGACGCGTAGCTAAAGGTGGAAAGTATGCTCATACATCTTACAAGATTGTAGCTTCTTATGGGAATATTCACTTGGTTGATATTCGCCTGCACACTGGGCGAACCCACCAAATCCGAGTCCATTTTTCTCATATTGGTTTTCCTTTGTTGGGAGATGACTTGTACGGTGGTAGTCTAGATGATGGAATTCAGCGCCAGGCCCTGCATTGTCATTACCTATCCTTTTATCATCCATTTTTAGAGCAAGACTTGCAGTTAGAAAGTCCCTTGCCGGATGATTTTAGCAACCTTATTACTCAGTTATCAACTAATACTCTATAAAAACTGTTTCAGAGTATAATTATTATCTTAAAGGAGAAAACTCATGGAAGTTTTTGAAAATCTAAAAGCCAACCTAGTTGGCAAAAATGCTCGTATCGTTCTCCCTGAAGGGGAAGAGCCTCGTATTCTTCAAGCGACTAAACGCTTGGTAAAAGAAACAGAAGTGATTCCTGTTCTGCTTGGAAATCCTGAAAAAATTAAAATTTATCTTGAAATCGAAGGCATCGAAGATGGTTATGAAGTCATCGATCCTCAACACTACGATAAATTTGAAGAAATGGTTGCTGCCTTGGTAGAACGTCGCAAGGGCAAAATGTCTGAAGAAGATGCACGCAAGGTTTTGGTTGAAGATGTCAACTATTTTGGTGTGATGTTGGTTTACTTGGGTTTGGTTGATGGAATGGTTTCAGGTGCGATTCACTCAACAGCTTCAACAGTTCGTCCAGCTCTTCAAATCATCAAAACTCGTCCAAATGTAACGCGTACTTCAGGTGCCTTCCTCATGGTTCGTGGTACGGAACGTTACTTATTTGGAGACTGTGCCATTAATATCAATCCAGATGCAGAAGCTTTGGCTGAAATTGCGATCAACTCAGCAATCACAGCTAAGATGTTTGGAATCGAGCCTAAAATTGCTATGCTAAGCTATTCTACTAAAGGTTCAGGTTTTGGTGAAAGTGTTGATAAGGTTGTTGAAGCAACTAAAATTGCTCACGACTTGCGTCCTGACCTTGAAATCGATGGGGAATTGCAATTTGATGCAGCCTTTGTTCCTGAAACTGCAGCTCTGAAAGCTCCGGGAAGTACAGTAGCTGGTCAAGCAAACGTCTTCATCTTCCCAGGTATCGAAGCAGGAAATATCGGCTACAAGATGGCTGAACGTCTTGGTGGCTTTGCGGCTGTAGGACCTGTTTTGCAAGGTTTGAACAAGCCAGTTAACGACCTTTCTCGTGGATGTAATGCAGATGATGTTTACAAGTTGACCCTTATCACAGCAGCCCAAGCTGTTCATCAATAAGATTTAGTCCTCTTTCCCTTGGGAAGAGGCTTTTTATACTCAATGAAAATCAAAGAGCAAACTAGGAAACTAGCCGCAGGCTGTACT
>NZ_CAJZDT010000095.1:0-7615 GCF_915066115.1 uncultured Streptococcus sp.
AAAAGACCAACTTTTACCAAAGGTTCTAGCAGAGGAAGTTTCAGATAATTCTCAGGTAATTTAGCTATAAAATCTTCAATGTTCGAATAGGGTCTATTTTCAATAATCCAAAGCGCCAAATCCTTGCTGACTCCCTTAATCGATTTCAAACCTAGATAGATGGATCTGTTCGCAATTTTATCGTGATAGGGAATGGTATTGATGGACAGAAGCGCTACTTCAAATCCTGCTTCTAGGGCATCTGTTAAGTAATCACTGTTGGCAGAATTCAACATGACCTGATAAAAGATGGCTGGATAATGCGTTTTGAAATAAGCCAACTGGAAGGCCAAGGCTGAGTAGGCATAGGCGTGAGATCGGTTAAACCCATAACCTGCAAACTTCTCCATGACATCAAAGACCTGCTCTGCCTTTTCCGCAGTATGACCTGCTTTTAATGCTCCCTGAATAAAGGAAGCCCTCATCTCATGCATGGCAGAGGCATCCTTTTTACCCATAGCTCGTCGCAAAATGTCGGCCTTCCCAAGACTAAATCCAGCAAAACGCTGAGCAACCTGCATAACCTGCTCCTGATAGAGCATAATGCCATAGGTTGGAGCCAAAATATCCTCCAGTACTGGATCTAGAACAGTCACTTCTTCCTGCCCATGCTTTCTTGCCACAAAATTATTGATATAGTCACTAGCACCTGGTCTATTTAGAGAAGTAGTCGCTACGACATCTTCAAAACAGACTGGTTGTACACGCTTAAGCAGCCGAATGGCACCAGGTTGCTCAAATTGAAAGATACCTTTTGTATTGCCAGAGGCAAATAAAGCTAACGTTTCTTTGTCTTCCAAATCAATCTCGTTGATAGCTATCTTAACACCTTCTGTTTCAGCAAGCAATTCTTGCATCTTCTGGACAAAAGTCAAATTTCGCAGTCCCAGAAAGTCCATTTTCAAAAGCCCACTAGCTTCAACTCCATGAGCATCATACTGAGTCAGTGGAATTTCATCGCCGTGCTTTAGAGGAATGTAGTTGGTCAAGTCTTGGTCACTAATCACAACACCAGCTGCATGAACAGAGGTTTGTCTTGGATACCCCTCAATCTTGCAGGCAATTTCAAAGGCTTTTTGGTATTCTAACTTACTATTGATTTGCTGACGAAACTGGAGATTGCCCTCATAGGCTGACTTTAGATTATCTCGAAAATTGATTTTCTTGGTAATTGCGGACAATTCATACTCTGGCACACCAAAGCGCTTCAAGACATCACGTAAAGCTTGCTTGGCCCCAAAGGTAGAAAAAGTAACGATCTGAGCCGCATGTTTACTGCCATATTTATTGCCAACATATCTGATAAAATCTGGACGATAAATATCAGGGATATCAATATCAATATCAGGCATAGTATAGCGTTCACGATTAAGGAAACGTTCAAAAATCAGATTTTTCTCCACTGGGTCAATCCCTGTGATGTCCAAGGCATAGGAAACCAAGCTCCCAACCGCAGAACCCCGTCCCATTCCCATATAATAGCCATTCGAACGTCCAAAACGCAACAAATCCCAAACGACCAAGAAATAATCATCAAAGCCCATATCATGAATAACAGCTAATTCTTGGTCTAGACGGTCTTGATATTCTTTACTAGACAATCCCTTCTGAGCAAGCCCCAATTCAGCACGCTCTCTCAACTCTTCTACGGCTGGTCTAGATGGGTTAAAACGAGGCAGTTTCAGACTAGTATCCAAGTCATAAGAAATACCTGAAATAAGATTTTCTAAATTGTCCAAGGCTTGCGGAAAACGTTCTTGGAATAGTTTCTCTAAAGAACTTGCCGATATAAAGACATCTTGTCGTGAACGCAAGGGAACTTCTCTAAGTGGTAGATTTTCTTTAATCGCAGTTAATACTTGCAGAACTTCTCTATCCCTGCTTTCAAAAGAATTGACCCGATACAGTGGCAAAATAGGATGATGAAATTCGCTTGCCAGTGTTTCTGGGTAAACCCCAATATAGTAATCACAGCCTAGATTTAACGACTCCAGTCCATCAAAATAAGGAACAACGACCGCAATATCCTCTAGGTACTGAGATAAAACCGCCCAATTTTTCTCCCCCTGCATCTTGGCTGTTGAGAGTTTCATCAGCTGCTGATAGCCCACACTAGATAGAGCTAAAAAGCGCAAATTCACTTCTTGAGCATCCACAAATACAGTCATTTCAAGCCCTAATAAAGGATGAATGCCATATTTTTTTGTAACCTCTAGAAAGTCAAAAGCACCATAAAGATTATCAATATCCATTATAGCCAGATGAGTGTAGCCGAATTCTTTAGCTACTCTCACATACTTGGTGATTGAAATGACACTCTCCATAAAACTATAGACTGTTTTTGTATCTAGTTGTGCGATCAATTTACACTTCTCCTCTATCCTTCTCACTATATTATACCATTTTCTTTAAATTTCTATTACTATTACTGATGCTTTAATATCTAATAGCTCAAATCATAGTTAATTAGACAATCTTTGCCTGATTTCCAACAGTACCACTAATATTTTTGTATTTAATCTTATCATTTCACATGTTTATTTTATAAATACTTATTTTTATTTATTATAGTTTCTATTAATTTTTATAGTATCTTTTCTCTATATTTTTTGATATAATAACTTTAATATATTTCATAAGTAGGAGGCTTTTATGCGTTTTAATCAATTTAGCTATTTAGCGCTACCTAGAGATAGAATTATCTTTGAATTAAAAAAGTATGGGTTTGATTTACAAGTCAACATTACAAATAAAAAAATGCTCGAAGCGTTTCTTATTCGTTTCTTTTTTAATTATAAAGATAGCGCCTATCCTCTATCCAGTTTGGCAGTTGATAAAGAAACTGACTTACTGACTTTTTTTCAGTCAGACAAAGAGTTGACTGCGGATATTTTCTACACTGTAGCCTTTCAACTTTTAGGCTTTTCTTATTTTGTTGACTTCGAAGACAGTGAAGTTTTTCGTAAAGAGACTGGATTTCCCATTGTATATGGTGACTTGATTGAAAATCTCTATCAGTTACTCAATACTCGCACCAAGAAGGGGAACACTCTTATCGACCAGCTTGTTAGTGATGGTCTTATTCCGGAGGATAATGACTACCACTACTTTAACGGCAAGAGTTTGGCTACTTTTTCTAGTCATGATGTCATTCGAGAAGTCGTTTACGTTGAGTCTCGTGTCGATACTGTCCAAAAAGGGCTACCAGACTTAGTCAAGGTCAGCATTATTCGTCCTCATTATGATGGACAAATCCCTGCTATCATGACAGCTAGTCCCTACCATCAGGGAACAAATGACAAGGCGAGCGACAAGGCTCTCTACAAGATGGAGAGTGACCTTGAGGTCAAACCTGCTCACAAGATTGAGCTAGAAGAACCACAACTAAATCTCGTCCAACCTCAAGGCCAAGCTGAGCTTGTGTCAGAAGCTGAGGAAAAGCTAAGTCACATCAACTCCAGCTATACACTCAACGACTACTTCCTTCCACGAGGTTTTGCTAATCTCTATGTCTCAGGTGTTGGTACTAAAGACTCCACAGGTTTCATGACTAATGGGGACTACCAGCAAATCGAGGCTTATAAAAATGTCATCGATTGGCTAAATGGTCGTTGCCGTGCCTTTACCGACCACACGCGCCAGCGTCAGGTCAAGGCTGACTGGTCAAATGGAAAAGTAGCCACAACTGGACTTTCCTATCTAGGTACCATGTCCAATGGTCTTGCGTCTACAGGAGTCGATGGTTTAGAGATTATCATTGCCGAGGCCGGCATTTCTTCATGGTACAACTACTACCGTGAAAACGGTCTGGTAACTAGCCCAGGAGGTTATCCAGGTGAGGACTTTGACTCCCTTGCTGAGTTAACCTATTCTCGTAATCTCTTGGCTGGCGACTATATCCGTGGCAATGAAGCTCACCAAGATGACTTGGAAAAAGTAAAAGAGCAACTGGATCGCAAATCTGGCGACTACAATCAGTTTTGGCATAACCGCAACTATCTGCTCAATGCTGATAAAGTAAAGGCAGAGGTTGTCTTTACCCACGGTTCTCAGGATTGGAATGTCAAACCACTCCATGTTTACCAGATGTTTCATGCTCTCCCTAATCATATCAACAAGCACCTCTTTTTCCATAATGGCGCTCATGTGTACATGAACAACTGGCAGTCCATTGACTTCCGTGAGTCCATGAATGGCTTATTGACTAAGAAATTACTGGGACAGGAAACGGATTACCAACTTCCTACTGTCATCTGGCAGGATAATACAACACCTCAGTCTTGGTTATCGCTTGATAACTTCGGTGGGCAAGAAAACTTTGAAACCTTCGCACTTGGTCAAGAAGAGCAAGTTATTGAAAACCAGTACTCAGATGAGGATTTTGAGCGTTATGGTAAGACCTACCAGACCTTCAATACAGAACTCTATCAAGGGAAAGCCAATCAGATTACTATTGACCTTCCTGTGACTAAAGATCTTCACTTAAACGGTCGAACTCAACTCAATCTTCGTATCAAATCTAGTACAAACAAGGGCTTGTTATCAGCCCAACTGCTAGAACTTGGTCAAAAGAAATACCTACAACCCTATCCAGCTGTTTTAAGTGCTAGAACCATTGACAACGGTCGCTACCACATGTTGGAAAATCTCTGTGAATTACCATTTCGTGAAAATGCGCAACGAGTCGTGACAAAAGGCTATCTCAATTTACAAAATAGAAATGGTTTACTGTTGGTAGAGGATATTACTGCAGATGAATGGATGGATATCCAGTTTGAACTGCAACCAACTATTTACAAGCTAAAAGAAGGAGATACTCTTCGTTTAGTTCTCTATACTACTGACTTTGAAATCACCATACGTGACAATACCGCTTACCAGCTGACTGTCGATCTTGAACAGTCTAGTCTTATCCTACCTTGTCAAAAGGTATAATATCAGACTTTCAATATGGAACTATTTCCATTTGAACTGTTAAACTACACATAAACTTGGTATCAAATTCAATCCTAATCTAGACCTATGACATGTCTAAAACTGGATCTTGGACAAAAGATACTAAGACCCTAACCAACATGTGCAATCACTTATAATACTCGCTACCAGACCACATGTTGGATAATCTCTGTGAATTGCCATTTGGCATAAATTCACAACAAGTCGTGACAAAAGGCTAACCTAATTGAGTGATTTACTGTTAGTAGAGGACACCAATGTAAATAAACGGATAGAGAGCCAATTCATCTCCACCCAACTAGTGACAAGTGAAAAGAGGGAGATTCTCTCCGTTTAGTCCTATACTACTGACTTTGAAATCATCATACGTGACAATACCGCTTACCACCCGACTGACAATCTCGTTCAGTCCACGTTTTCTATATCTAGTACAAGGAGTAACATTTTATGAATAAATCTGAACACCGACACCAACTCATACGAGCTCTTGTAACGAAAAACAAGATTCATACTCAAGCTGAGCTACAAGCTCTTCTTGCCGATAATGATATTAAAGTTACACAAGCTACACTTTCGAGAGATATTAAAAGTATGAACCTTTCAAAAGTACGAGAAGAAGACAACTCTTACTACGTGCTCAATGCTGGTTCAACCTCAAAATGGGAAAAACGTCTCGAAATTTACATGGAAGATGCTCTTGTCTTGATGCGTCCGGTTCAACACCAAGTCCTACTAAAAACCCTTCCTGGGCTTGCTCAATCCTTTGGTTCTATCATTGATGCTTTGAGCTTCCCTGACGCTATCGCTACCCTCTGTGGCGATGATGTCTGTCTAGTCATCTGTGAAGATACGGAAGCTGCCCAAAATTGTTTTGAAGAACTGAAAAAATTCGCCCCTCCATTTTTCTTTGAAGAATAACAAAATTCCGTGTCTGATGAGGCACGGAATTTTGTTATATTCTTTACTGAGATGGATTTTCTTTTTTAGTTCGTGCCAATCTTAGGGCACGATTTTGATTGAGACGATTAAATAGTTCTTCCAATTTCTTTTCATTCCAAAGGTCTGCGGCGGAAACGAAATTCCCATCCGCATCTCGGAAAGATATCGGTTTATCTCCCATACCAGTCTCCTAATCTACAAATTCAAACTCAAATTTACCAATTCGGACCAAATCACCATCTTTAGCTCCACGCGCACGAAGGGCTTCATCAACCCCCATACCACGAAGCTGGCGAGCAAATTTCATGACCGATTCGTCACGATCAAAGTTGGTCATATTAAAGAGTTTCATGAGTTTTTCACCAGAAAGTACCCATGTCGCATCGTCATCACGACTAATTTCAAAGGCTTTTTCTTCCTCGTCAAATCCATAATAAGCTTCTTCTTCCATATCTGACTCGTCGTAGAGCAAGAATTCTGGTGTCTTGTCTAACAATTCAGCTGTAGCATCCAAGAGCGTTGCCAGACCTTGCTTGGTCAAACCAGAAATTGGGAAGATAGCTGGTAACTCTTCAAATTCATCGTAGTTTTCAGCTAATTTCTTCTTGAAATCTTCAAGATTTTCCTGACTTTCAGGCATATCCATCTTATTGGCTACAATAATCTGTGGACGCTCCATGAGACGAAGATTGTATGACTCCAGCTCTTTATTGATAGCAAGATAATCCTCATAAGGATCACGTCCTTCGCTAGCTGACATATCAATAATATGAAGGATGACACGGGTACGCTCAATGTGACGGAGGAACTGAGTTCCCAAACCGACACCCTGACTAGCGCCTTCAATCAAACCTGGCAGATCGGCTACTGCAAAGGATTCACCTGATTGGGTACGAACCATACCTAGATTTGGCACAATGGTCGTAAAGTGGTAGGCACCAATTTTAGGTTTAGCAGATGTGATAACACTTAAAAGTGTTGATTTCCCTACAGATGGGAAACCTACTAAACCAACATCTGCCAAGATTTTTAGTTCCAATTGTAACTCACGTTCCTGACCTGGTTCTCCATTTTCAGAGATTTCAGGTGCAGGATTTTTTGGTGTCGCAAAGCGGATGTTTCCACGTCCACCACGACCGCCGTGGGCTACAATAAATTCTTGACCGTGTTCAATCAAATCTGTCAAGACCTTGCCTGTCTCAGCATCACGCACAGTCGTACCTTGTGGCACTCGAACTCTAAGGTCCTCAGCTCCACGACCATGCATCCCTTTGGTCATTCCTTTTTCACCAGAATCAGCCTTGAAATGACGGTTATAGCGGAAATCCATGAGGGTACGTAGTCCTTCATCTACAACGAAAACTACATTTCCTCCACGACCACCGTCACCACCCCAAGGACCGCCATTAGGGACATATTTTTCACGGCGAAAGGCTACCATACCATCGCCACCATTACCAGCCTTGACCTTAATCTTGGCTGTATCTAAAAACATACTCATTTTTTCTTCTCACTTTAAAAAAGGGCTGGGAAATCCCAGTCACAAAATTTTCTTAAATCTATTTTATAGATTACTAAGGGCACCAATTGCAGTTGCAAAAATTCCCAATAAACTTGCTACTAGCATGATAATCACGATAAACAAGGTTAATTTTTCAAACATAGTTTTTTTACGATTTCC
>NZ_CAJZDT010000096.1:0-7527 GCF_915066115.1 uncultured Streptococcus sp.
GAAGAAAAACTAAGATCTAGAAAGAACGGATTTCGTCCTTTCTTTTTTAATGTTTAGAGCGATAAAAATCCGTTTTTTGAAGTTTAATAATATAAAAAACTTCAGATGTGTAGAAACTAATTGAGTTACTCATCTGGAGTTATTTTATAATTGTATTTTTTTACTTCCAAGCCTTAAGTGAAATTTCCCCGCTATTGAGCCAGATTTCTTTTCCGTTATCACATTGAACTAAAAGTTTGCCATATTCTGAGATGTCTTTAGCAAGTCCTTTGTAGTCTTTTTGCTCTAGTGTAAAAGTCACTTCTTTTCCTAGAACGAAGGACTGTTTTTTGTATAGGTATAATAGCTCTTCTGCAGGTGTTTCGAAGAAAACACGCCAGATTTCTATGATTAATTCATTTCTTGTTATATGCGCTGGTGCTGTAAATAAGCTAGCAGCTTTTTCTTTTAATTCTTGAGGGAAGTCTTTGATAGCAAAGTTGATTCCTACTCCAATAATGATATCTGTGACTAAGCCAGTTTCTACAGACGTCATTGCTTCAGTAAGGATTCCTCCAATTTTATGATTTTTGAGGTAAATATCATTGACCCATTTTATGTCGACATCTATTAATGTTAGGTTCTTAATGGCTTTGTAGATAGCTCCTGCTACAAGTAGTGTGTAGGATGGTAATTGGTCATAGGGGAGATTGGGTTTAAGATGGAGTGTCATATAAATGCCACCTTGGGGTGAGTAGAAAGAACGTTGAAAACGGCCTCGGCCAGCTGTTTGATAGGAAGCTAGATAGAGGGTGTTTGCTTCATTTCCTAAATCAATAGCTTCTTTTGCATCGAGTTGTGTTGATCTTGTTTCGGGTTTAAAACTGATTTTAATTGGAAGATTTTGTTCTAGAAGTTCTGGAAGAATAAGGTCTCCATTCACCAGTTTATAGCCTTTGTTTTTGATACTATCAATTTCAATGCCTTCTTGTTCTAAACGCTTGATGGCTTTCCAAATTGATGTTCGACTGAGGGATAGTTCTTCTGCAATCTTTTCTCCGCTGATATAATCGCTTTCTTTAGCTAGAATTTGGTAGACGGCTTGGTAGGATTTCATAGTGTTTCCTTTCTTTAGGAATTGTAAGTTATTTAAATATAGTTTGGATAGTTGGTCAAATCTTTATTATATTACTACTATTTTAACATATACCTACTATTTTCGGCACTATTTTTTGAATTGAATCTAGTCATTAAGCTTGAGTTGTGAAATCTCAGTATTTTTGCCCGCTTTTTTACCTAGTAAACGTTTCCTTTGTTTTCAAATTGCTAAAAAAGTGGTACAATATAGGGTAGCTTACTATTATCTGAATCAACTGATTTGGAGAGAAAGGATTCATTTTGAAATCAATAGGCTTTATTGAAAAGCTGAAAGGGTTGTCTAGTAAAGAGCTGATTTTATTGGGAATTATCCTGAGTATCTTTTTACCCTTTTATCTTTTTGTAGTTGTATTCTGTTTATATATTATCAGTTTAATTTTCACAGGGGACATGAAAAGTATTCTTCAGAAAATGGGGGAGCATCCGATGCTGCTTCTTTTTCTTGGCTATAGTACTGTTATATCCACTTTTGCTCAAAATTGGATGGGAGTTGTGGCTTCAGTAGGAATTTTTCTATTTACTGTTTTCTTTTTGCACTATCAGTCGATTTTATCACATAAATTCTTTCGATTGATTTTGCAGCTCGTCTTGTTTGGTAGCGTCTTGTCAGCTGCTTTTGCGAGTTTAGAACATTTCCAAATTGTGAAGAAATTCAACTATGCTTTTCTTTCACCCAATATGCAGGTGTGGCATCAGAATCGTGCAGAAGTGACCTTCTTTAATCCTAATTATTATGGAATTATTTGTTGTTTCTGTATCATGATTGCCTTCTATTTGTTTACAACGACCAAGTTGAATTGGTTGAAAGTATTCTGTGTGATTGCAGGCTTTGTGAATCTCTTTGGTTTGAACTTTACTCAAAATCGAACTGCTTTTCCTGCTATTATCGCTGGAGCAATCATTTATCTCTTTACGACCATTAAAAACTGGAAGGCCTTTTGGCTTAGTATTGGGGTCTTTGCGATTGGCTTGAGTTTCCTCTTTTCTAGTGATTTGGGAGTTCGGATGGGGACTTTAGACTCTTCTATGGAAGAACGGATTTCTATCTGGGATGCTGGGATGGCCTTATTTAAGCAAAATCCTTTCTGGGGTGAGGGGCCATTAACCTACATGCACTCTTATCCTCGGATACATGCTCCTTATCATGAACATGCTCACAGTCTTTATATCGATACGATTCTGAGTTACGGAATTGTGGGGACCATTTTACTAGTTTTGTCTTCTGTGGCTCCTGTTCGCTTCATGATGGATATGAGTCAGGAGTCGGGGAAACGTCCGATTATTGGTCTTTATCTATCTTTTCTTACAGTGGTTGCTGTACACGGAATCTTTGACTTGGCCCTCTTCTGGATTCAGTCAGGTTTCATTTTCTTGCTAGTTATGTGCAGCATTCCATTGGAACGTCGAACTTTGGTATCGGACATGACGGATTAAGTTTATAAGATTGAAATCTTCTACCTTGAGTAGGAGATTTTTTTACTGGGAAAAATTATTTCCAAATCGAAATAGTTGACAGATGGAACGACGAGTGTTACAATTACTTCATTCATTTCGATATAGAAATAAATTGGAGGTGTCATGAAAGATAGTCATTTGGTAGCCCTTCATATTCGTTTGTTGAATGGGCGGATTTTTCAAAAGTTACTGAGCCAAGATCCTGAAGCTCTTTATCGGAGTGAACAGGGGAAGATTTTAGCGGTTTTATGGAATAGTGAAACTGGCTGCGCAACTGCGACAGATATTGCTTTGGCGACTGGACTTGCTAATAATACGCTGACGACTATGATAAAAAAGCTAGAAGAACAAAATCTTGTAACCGTTAGTCCATGTGGAGAAGATAAGCGTAAGAAGTATTTGGTTTTAACAGAGTTGGGGCAGTCTCAGAAAGAAGTAGGGCATCGTGTCAGTCAGAAATTGGATACGATCTTTTACAAAGGATTTTCAGAGGAAGAAATTCGTCAGTTTGAAGCCTTTCAAGAAAGAATTTTGGCTAATCTGAAAGAGGAGGAAAATGAGGTTTAAAATGGAGCAAATTAGCTGTTTATAAGTAAAGGTCACTTTCGACTTTGTTTTCCAACTCTTAGGACAAGGAAACTAAGTGGTTAGCTATGGTCGGACTCAGATTGACGGCCTTGCCTATGCCCAGTACGCTATCTTCCGTCTAGAAAACGGGAAAATTGTGGAGCATTGGGACAGTAAGGAAGTCATGCCTAAGGTAGAAGACTTGACCAATCGAGGGAAGTTTTAAATGAGGACAAAGAATGATTGAATACAAAAATGTAGCTTTACGTTACACAGAAAAAGATGTCTTGAGAGATGTCAATTTACGGATTGAGAATGGGGAATTTATGGTTTTAGTTGGACCTTCTGGATCCGGTAAGACGACCATGATTAAGATGATTAACCGTCTATTGGAGCCTACTGATGGAAATATTTATATGGATGGCAAGCGCATCAAAGACTATGATGAGCGTGAGCTTCGTCTTTCTACTGGTTATGTTTTACAGGCCATTGCTCTCTTTCCCAATCTAACGGTTGCGGAAAATATTGCCCTCATTCCTGAGATGAAGGACTGGAGCAAGGAAGAAATTGCTCAGAAAACTGAAGAGCTTTTGGCTAAGGTTGGTTTACCAGTGGCTGAGTATGGACATCGACTTCCTAGTGAATTATCTGGTGGAGAACAGCAACGGGTTGGTATTGTTCGTGCTATGATTGGTCAGCCTAAGATTCTCCTCATGGATGAGCCTTTTTCAGCCTTGGATGCTATTTCGAGAAAACAGTTGCAGGTTCTGACGAAAGAATTGCATAAAGAGTTTGGGATGACAACGATTTTTGTGACCCATGATACGGATGAAGCTTTGAAATTGGCGGACCGTATTGCTGTCTTGCAGGATGGAGAGATTCGTCAGGTGGCGAATCCTGAGACGATTTTAAAAGCTCCTGCAACGGACTTTGTAGCAGACTTGTTTGGAGGTAGTGTTCATGACTAATTTAATTGCAACTTTTCAGGATCGTTTTAGTGATTGGTTGACAGCTCTATCTCAACATTTGCAGTTGTCACTTTTGACCCTGTTACTGGCTATTTTTATTGCGATTCCCTTAGCTGTTTATCTTCGCTATCATGAGAAGTTGGCAGATTGGGTCTTGCAGATTGCAGGGATTTTCCAGACTATGCCGTCACTGGCCTTGTTGGGGCTCTTTATCCCCTTGATGGGAATTGGAACCTTGCCAGCTTTGACAGCTCTAGTGATCTATGCGATCTTTCCGATTTTACAAAATACCATCACTGGACTCAAGGGAATTGACCCAAGTCTACAAGAGGCTGGGATTGCCTTTGGGATGACTAGGTGGGAGAGACTCAAGAAGTTTGAAATTCCACTTGCTATGCCTGTTATGATGTCTGGAATTCGGACGGCAGCGGTCTTGATTATCGGTACGGCAACCTTGGCGGCCTTGATTGGGGCAGGGGGACTAGGTTCCTTTATCCTTTTGGGAATTGACCGTAATAATGCCAGTCTAATTTTGATTGGGGCCCTTTCTTCTGCAGTGCTGGCTATTGCCTTTAACTTACTATTAAAAGTGATGGAAAAAGCAAAATTGCGGACGATTTTCTCTGGTTTTGCCTTGGTGACAATATTGCTCGGTCTGTCTTATAGTCCAGCCCTCTTAGCTCAAAAAGAGAAGGAAAACTTGGTTATTGCTGGGAAATTGGGTCCAGAACCAGAAATTTTGGCCAATATGTATAAGTTGCTGATTGAAGAAAATACCAGTATGACTGCGACTGTTAAACCGAATTTTGGGAAGACAAGCTTTCTTTATGAAGCTCTGAAAAAAGGCGATATTGACATTTATCCTGAATTTACTGGTACGGTGACTGAAAGTTTGCTTCAACCATCACCGAAAGTGAGTCATGAGCCAGAGCAGGTTTATGATGTAGCGCGTGATGGTATTGCCAAACAGGATCATCTAGCCTATCTCAAACCTATGTCTTATCAAAATACCTACGCTGTAGCTGTTCCGAAAAAGATTGCTCAAGAATATGGCTTGAAGACTATTTCGGACTTGAAAAAAGTGGAAGGGAAGTTGAAGGCAGGCTTTACACTTGAGTTTAATGACCGTGAAGATGGAAATAAGGGCTTGCAGTCAATGTATGGTCTCAATCTCAATGTGGCGACCATGGAACCAGCCCTTCGCTATCAGGCAATTCAGTCAGGTGATATTCAAATCACGGACGCTTATTCGACTGATGCAGAGTTGGCGCGTTATGATTTGCAGGTCTTGGAAGATGACAAGCAACTCTTCCCACCTTATCAAGGGGCACCACTCATGAAAGAAGCTCTTCTCAAGAAGCATCCTGAGTTGGAGAAAGTTCTCAATAAATTGGCTGGCAAAATTACTGAAAGCCAGATGAGCCAGCTCAACTACCAAGTTGGTGTTGAAGGCAAGTCAGCAGAACAAGTAGCCAAGGAGTTTCTCCAAGAACAAGGTTTGTTGAAGAAATAGTTTGAAAATGTCAAACTCAACTTTGTTAAACGACCATATAGAAAACTGCTCAGACAATGTTGTCTGGGCTTTTTTGATTGTTGAAAAGATGAAAACTCAGTAGCCTAGAAATAAGGCAACTGAGCTCTACTCTGTATTCAATTTTTAGGAATGAGAAGGTCTAGATAAAACTGGACAACTTCCTGGTATGTAAAGTCTTGTCCTTTTTTGAGCCACCAGGTCAATGTCTCGATAAAGTTGGACACGACCAAGTGTTGGAGGTAAGAAGTAGGCAGATTAGTGTGGGCTTCTTTTAACTCATCAGCCAACATGGGATAGACATGGTGTTCTAGCTCTTTATGGAGTTGACGGAGGAAGTAGTCATTTTTGGAAAATAGCAGACTGGTAACATGGTCCTGGTTTTTCTGAAAATGTAAAAAGATATGTGCGAGGTAGTCCTCGGTAGTAAAGTGTCCTTCCCTTTCAAAGAGATGATGAAAGAGGTAGCGACAGAGCTCATCTAAAAGGAGTTCCTTGCTTTCATAGTGACAGTAAAAAGTAGAACGCCCAACATCTGCTAGGTCAATGATATCCTGAACAGTAGTGGCATCATAGCCTTTGTCGTTCAAAAGTTGTAAAAAAGCTTGATAGATGGCTTTTTTCGTCTTGTTGACTCGACGGTCTCTTTTTGGCATGTAGACACTTGAGACAAACTGTTCAGAACTGAACATGGCTGACAGTTTGCTTCTATCCTTTCTTTGAATTTTATTAGATAATACAAATGAAAGAAGTATGTATATACCCATTATACCAAAGGAGGGAGAGAAATGAGTTCTAAAACATCTATCTGGTTAGCTTTTTTCTTAAATTTAAGCTATGCTATTGTTGAGTTTATCGCAGGAGGAATCTTCGGTTCAAGTGCTGTTCTTGCTGATTCTATCCATGACTTGGGAGATGCTATAGCAATCGGCATATCGGCCTTTTTAGAAACAATCTCAAATAGAGAAGAAGATAGGCAATACACCTTGGGTTACAAGCGATTTAGTCTTTTAGGGGCCCTAGTGACTGCTGTGATTCTTATCACAGGATCCATTCTAGTGATCTTGGAAAATATAACTAAACTTTTGAATCCACAGCCCGTTAATGACGAAGGCGTCCTCTGGCTAGGAATCATTGCAGTCAGTATCAATGTGCTAGCTAGTCTAGTAGTTCGTAAGGGAAAGACAAAGAACGAGTCAATTCTGAGCCTGCACTTTTTGGAAGATACTCTAGGTTGGTTGGCTGTCATTCTAATGGCGATTATCCTCCGATTTACAGATTGGTATATCCTTGATCCGCTCTTATCGCTTGTCATTTCCATCTTCATTCTAACAAAAGCTATTCCTCGATTTTGGAGCGCACTCAAGATTTTCCTGGATGCTGTGCCAGAAGGACTAGAGACAGGTGATTTGGAGAAGGATTTGGAGGCTCTGACCAATGTCAAAAGTGTCAATCAACTTAGCATTTGGTCCATGGATGGTCTAGAAAATAATGCTATTATCCATATCTGTTTAGAGGATTGGGAGGAGATGACGGAAACAAAGAATCAAGTACGTCAGCTCTTAGAAGAAAGAGGTGTGCAGAATATTACTATCGAAGTGGACACCAGTCAAAGCAATCATGCGCAACATAAGCGAAAGGTAACAGCCTTAGAGCAACCTCATGGGCATCAACATTAGAAAAGAGGTTGGGGGAAAGTCTTTAAAAGTAAAAAGCGCATAGTATCAGGCATTGAAAATATGATACTATGCGTTTTATTGTGAGGATATTTACTTCATTTTATCTTGAAATTTAGTTTTTGCCTAGATTCTAATATCTTAATCATTCCTTGTACTCTCTCTCAATGTCAGTCTGTATACTCGCATAGTA
>NZ_CAJZDT010000097.1:0-7481 GCF_915066115.1 uncultured Streptococcus sp.
CATGCTAGAGTATTGAAAAGTCCTATATTATTTAATAAAATAAGGGTAAAAGACTATCAAAAGTAATCGCTTACATAAAAATGAAAGCGATTACTAAAAGGAGGATTTTATGGAAAAAAGCCATTGGAATCGGAAAAGAGTCTATAGCATTCGTAAGTTTGCTGTAGGAGCTTGCTCAGTAATGATTGGAACTTGTGCAGTTCTATTCGCAGGAAATATAGCTGGAGAATCTGTAGTTAATGCGGATGAAACACCTATTACTCGTACTGCTGAGAAACCTAAAGACGAAAATCCTATAGTAGAAGAAAAGCTTGATCAAGCTTTGGAAACTAAAAATGTAGTTGAAAGTACAGCACAAAAACAACCTAGTGCAACTGAGTCTATTTCATCTGAGAAGAAAGAAGATAAAGCAGTAACTCTAAAAGAGGAAAAAGCGTCTTCAAAACCTGAAGAAAAAGCTCCAAAGATAGAATCACAAGCTTCAAGTCAAGAAAAACCGCTCAAGGAAGATGTTAAAGCTGTGACAAATGAAGAAGTCAATCAAATGATTGAAGACAGAAAAGTGAATTTTAATCAAAATTGGCACTTTAAACTCAATGCGAACTCTAAAGAAGCTGTGAAACCAGATGCAGATGTTTCGTCATGGCAAAAATTGGATTTACCACACGACTGGAGTATCTTTAACGATTTTGACCATCAATCACCTGCCCAAAACGAAGGTGGACAGCTCAATGGTGGTGAAGCTTGGTATCGCAAGACCTTTAAACTTGATGAAAAAGATCTCAAGAAAAATGTTCGCCTCACTTTTGATGGCGTCTACATGGATTCTCAAGTTTATGTCAATGGTCAGTTAGTAGGTCATTACCCAAATGGTTATAATCAATTTTCATATGATATCACTAACTATTTGAACAAAGATGGACGTGAGAATGTAATTGCTGTTCATGCAGTCAACAAACAGCCAAGTAGCCGTTGGTATTCAGGTAGCGGTATTTACCGTGATGTGACTTTACAAGTGACAGATAAGGTGCATGTTGAGAAAAATGGGACAACCATCTTAACGCCAAAACTTGAACAACAGCAACACGGCAAGGTTGAAACTCATGTGACTAGTAAAATTGTCAATACGGACGACAAAGACCATCAACTTGTAGCAGAATATCAAATCGTTGAACGAGGTGGTCAGGCTGTGACAAGTCTAGTACGTACAGAGAGCCGTACCTTGAAAGCACATGAAGTAACTAGTCTTGATGCGATTTTAGAAGTTGAAAGACCAAAACTCTGGACAGTTTTAAATGACAAACCGGCCTTGTACGAATTAGTTACACGTGTTTACCGGGACGGTCAATTAGTTGATGCTAAGAAAGATCTGTTTGGTTACCGATATTATAACTGGACTCCAAATGAGGGCTTCTCTTTGAATGGTGAACGCATTAAATTCCATGGAGTTTCCTTGCACCATGACCACGGAGCGCTTGGAGCAGAAGAAAACTACAAGGCTGAGTACCGTAGACTGAAACAGATGAAGGAAATGGGAGTGAATTCGATTCGTACGACTCACAACCCAGCAAGTCCTCAGACTTTACAGATTGCAGCTGAACTTGGCTTACTTGTTCAAGAAGAGGCCTTTGATACTTGGTATGGCGGAAAGAAACCTTATGACTATGGACGTTTCTTTGAAAAAGATGCTACCCATCCTGAGGCTAAAAAAGGTGAAAAATGGTCTGACTACGATCTACGTACTATGGTAGAGAGAGACAAAAATAATCCTGCTGTTTTTATGTGGTCAATCGGAAATGAAATCGGTGAAGCAAATGGGGATCCCCATTCTCTAGCGACTGTTAAACGTCTAGTCAAAGTTATCAAGGATGTTGATAAGACTCGTTACGTTACCATGGGAGCAGATAAGTTCCGTTTCGGTAATGGTAGTGGTGGGCATGAAAAAATTGCTGATGAACTCGATGCTGTTGGATTTAACTACTCTGAAGATAATTACAAAGCCCTTAGAGCTAAGCATCCAAACTGGTTGATTTATGGGTCAGAAACATCTTCAGCAACGCGTACAAGAGGAAGTTACTTCCACCCAGAGCGTGAGTGGGTACAAAGTAATCAGTCATGGCGTAACTATGAACAGTCAGATTATGGAAATGACCGTGTTGGTTGGGGTAAAACGGCAACTGCTTCATGGACATTTGACCGTGACAATGCTGGCTATGCTGGTCAATTCATTTGGACAGGTACGGACTATATCGGTGAACCCACTCCATGGCACAACCAAAACAACACGCCAGTTAAAAGCTCTTACTTTGGTATTGTAGATACTGCAGGTATTCCAAAAAACGACTTTTATCTTTACCAAAGTCAATGGGTTTCTGCAAAGAAAAAACCAATGGTTCACCTTCTTCCTCACTGGAACTGGGAAAACAAAGAGTTGATAGACAATGTAGCAGACGCGGAAAATAAAATCCCTGTACGTGCTTATTCTAATGCTGCAAGTGTAGAATTGTTCTTGAATGGAAAATCTCTTGGTCTTAAGACTTTCAACAAAAAACAAACTAGCGATGGACGAACTTACCAAGAAGGTGCTAATGCTAATGAACTTTATCTTGAATGGAAAGTTGCTTATCAACCAGGTACCTTGGAAGCAATTGCTCGTGATGAATCTGGCAAGGAAATTGCTCGAGATAAGATTACGACTGCTGGTAAGCCAGCGGCAGTTCGTCTTATCAAGGAAGAGAATGCAATCGCAGCAGATGGAAAAGACTTGACATACATCTACTACGAAATCGTTGACAGCCAAGGGAATGTAGTACCAACTGCTAATAATCTGGTTCGCTTCCAATTGCACGGACAAGGCCAACTTGTCGGTGTCGATAACGGGGAACAAGCCAGCCGTGAACGCTATAAGGCGCAAGCAGATGGTTCTTGGATTCGTAAAGCATTTAATGGTAAAGGTGTTGCTATTGTCAAATCAACTGAACAAGCAGGTAAATTCACACTGACAGCCCATTCAGATCTCTTGAAATCTAGTCAAGTAACTGTCTTTACTGGTAAAAAAGAAGGACAAGAGAAGACTGTTTTGGGGACAGAAGTAGCAAGAGTTCGTACATTAATCGGTAAAGATCCAAAAATGCCGAAAACAGTAGGTTTTGTATACAGCGATGGTAGTCGTGAAAAACTTCCAGTAACTTGGTCTCAAGTCGATGTTAGTCAAGCAGGAGTTGTGACTGCTAAAGGTACAGCAAATGGACGTGAGGTAGAGGCTCGTGTCGAGGTTCTAGCAATTGCGAAAGAATTACCAACAGTTAAACGTGTTGCTCCAGGAGCAGATTTGAACACTGTAGATAAATATGTGTCAATACTTGTAACCGATGGAAGTGTACAAGAGTACGAAGTAGATAGTTGGGAGATTGCGGAAGCGGATAAAGCCAAACTTTCAGTAGCTGGATCACGTATTCAAATGACTGGTCAGTTAGCTGGAGAAACTATTCATGCAACCCTTGTAGTAGAAGAAGGAAAAGCTGCAGCACCTGCAGTGCCAACTGTTACTGTTGGAGGTGAAGCAGTAACAGGCCTTACTAGTCAACAACCAATGCAATATCGTACTCTTGCTTATGGTGCCCAATTGCCAGAAGTCACAGCAAGTGCTGAAAATGCTGATGTTACAGTTCTTCAAGCAAGCGCAGCAAACGGCATGCGTGCGAGCATCTTTGTTCAGCCTAAAGATGGTGGCCCACTTCAAACCTATGCAATTCAATTCCTAGAAGAAGCACCAAAAATTGACCATTTGAACTTGCAAGTGGAACAAGCTGATGGTCTTAAAGAAGACCAAACAGTCAAATTGTCGGTTCGAGCTCACTATCAAGATGGAACGCAAGCTGTATTACCAGCTGATAAAGTAGCCTTCTCTACAAGTGGTGAAGGGGAAGTTGCAGTCCGAAAAGGAATGCTTGAGTTGCATAAACCAGGAGCACTTACTCTGAAAGCTGAATATGAGGGTGCTACAGGTCAAATCAATCTCACTATACAAGCAAATACTGAGAAGAAGATTGCGCAATCCATCCGTCCTGTAAATGTAGTGACAGATTTACACCAAGAACCTACTCTTCCGTCAACAGTAACGGTTGAGTATGACAAAGGTTTCCCTAAAGCTCACAAAGTCACTTGGCAAGCTATTCCGAAAGAAAAACTAGACCACTATCAAAGCTTTGAAGTGTTAGGTAAAGTTGAAGGAATTGACCTGGAAGCGCGTGCTAAAGTATCTGTAGAAGGCATCGTTTCAGTTGAAGAAGTTAGTGTGACAACTCCAATCGCAGAAGCACCACAATTACCAGAAAGCGTTCGTACATATGATTCAAATGGTCACGTTTCATCAGCTAAGGTTGCATGGGATGCGATTCGTCCAGAGCAATACGCTAAGGAAGGTGTCTTTACAGTTAATGGTCGCTTAGAAGGCACTCAATTAACAACTAAACTTCATGTTCGTGTATCTGCTCAAACTGAGCAAGGTGCAAACATTTCTGACCAATGGACCGGTTCAGAATTGCCACTTGCCTTTGCTTCAGATTCAAATCCAACCGACCCTGTTTCAAATGTCAACGATAAATTGATTTCCTTTAATGACCGACCAGCCAATCGTTGGACAAACTGGAATCGTAGTAATCCAGAAGCTTCAGTCGGTGTCCTATTCGGAGATTCAGGTATCTTGAGCAAACGCTCCGTTGATAATCTAAGTGTCGGATTCCACGAAGACCATGGAGTCGGTGCACCGAAATCTTATGTGATTGAGTATTATGTTGGTAAGACTGTTCCAACAGCTCCTAGAAACCCTAGCTTTGTAGCCAATGAAGACCATGTATTTAACGATCCAGCTAACTGGAAACCTGTTACAAATCTAAAAGCTCCTGCTCAACTTACGGCTGGAGAAATGAATCACTTTAGCTTTGATAAAGTTGAAACTTATGCTGTTCGCATTCGCATGGTTAAAGCAGATAATAAGCGTGGAACGTCTATCACAGAAGTACAAATCTTTGCGAAACAAGTTGCGGCAGCCAAACAAGGACAAACAAGAATCCAAGTTGACGGTAAAGACTTAGCAAACTTCAACCCTGATTTGACAGACTACTACCTTGAGTCTGTAGATGGAAAAGTTCCCGCAGTAACAGCAAGTGTCAGCAACAATGGTCTCGCTACCGTCGTTCCAAGCGTTCGTGAAGGTGAGCCAGTTCGTGTCATCGCGAAAGCTGAAAATGGCGACATATTAGGAGAATACCGTCTGCACTTCACTAAGGATAAAGACTTGCTTTCTCGTAAACCAGTTGCTGCGGTTAAACAAGCTCGCTTGTTGCAACTAAGTCAAGCACTTGAATTGCCAACTAAGGTTCCTGTTTACTTCACAGGTAAAGACGGTTACGAAACAAAAGACCTGACAGTTGAATGGGAAGAAGTTCCAGCAGAAAATCTGACAAAAGCAGGTCAATTTACTGTTCGAGGTCGTGTCCTTGGTAGCAATCTTACTGCAGAGTTCACTGTACGAGTGACAGATAAACTTGGTGAGGCTCTTTCAGATAACCCTAACTATGATGAAAACAGTAACCAGGCCTTTGCTTCAGCAACTAATGATATTGACGACAGTTCTCATGACCGTGTAGACTATATCAATGATAGAGATCACTCTGAAAATCGTCGTTGGACAAACTGGTCTGCAAGACCGTCTACCAATCCAGAAGTATCAGCAGGCGTCATCTTCCGTGAAAATGGTAAGATTGTAGAGCGGACTGTTGCGCAAGCCAAACTTCACTTCTTTGCAGATAGTGGTACAGATGCACCATCTAAACTTGTTTTGGAACGTTATATTGGCCCAGACTTTGAAGTGCCGACCTACTATTCAAACTACCAAGCATACGAATCAGGCCATCCATTTAACAATCCAGAAAATTGGGAAGCTGTTCCTTATCGTGTGGATAAAGACATTGCAGCTGGTGATGAAATCAACGTAACATTTAAAGCTGTCAAAGCTAAAGCCATGAGATGGCGTATGGAGCGTAAAGCAGATAAGAGCGGTGTTGCGATGATTGAGATGACCTTCCTTGCACCAAGCGAATTGCCTCAAGAAAGTACTCAATCGAAGATTCTTGTAGATGGAAAAGAACTTGCTGATTTCGCTGAAAATCGTCAAGATTATCAAATTACCTATAAAGGTCAACGTCCAAAAGTCTCAGTTGAAGAAACCAATCAAGTAGCTTCAACAGTTGTAGATAGTGGAGAAGACAGCCTTCCAGTACTTGTTCGCCTCGTTTCAGAAAGTGGAAAACAAGTTAAGGAATACCGTATCCAGTTGACTAAGGAAAAACCAGTTTCTGAGAAGACAGTTGCTGCTGTACAGGAGGAACTTCCAAAACTTGAATTTGTTGAAAACGATTTGGCCTACAAGACAGTTGAGAAAAAAGATTCAACACTTTATCTAGGTGAGACTCGTGTAGAACAAGAAGGAAAAGTTGGTAAGGAACGTATCTTTACAGCAATTAATTCTGATGGAAGTAAGGCAGAAAAACTCCATGAAGTGGTAGAGGCACCGACAGACCGCATCGTCTTGGTTGGAACGAAACCAGGCACCGCCCTTCCAGAAGACGAAGTGAAAAATCTTGTCCTTAACAGACCAGAACTTGTGGTCGAAGAAGAAACCATTGATTTCAAGGTTCAGGAACGTAAGTCTGATAAGTTGTATCTAGGTGAAACCCGTGTTCTTCAAGAAGGAAAACAAGGAGTCCGTGTTCGCTTGATCGAAGTGGAAAACGGAAAACGCCAACTTAAAGAAACTTATGATAAAGTTGTTGCTCAAGATCGTATCCTAGAAGTTGGAACGAAACCAGGCACCTCTCTTCCAGAAGACGAAGTTAAGAATCTTGTGCTTAACAGACCAGAACTTGTAATTGAAGAAGAAACAATCGATTTCAAAGTTCAGGAACAAAAGAACGATAAACTTCCAGTAGGTCAAACTCGAGTCCTCCAAGAAGGAAGACAAGGAGTCCGTGTTCACTTAATCGAGGTTGAAAATGGTAAGCGAACTGAAAAGGATAGCTATGATAAAGTTATGGCTCAGGATCGCATCATAGAAGTCGGTACAGCTGGTGAAACAACGAAACCAGTACAGCCGGTAGATACAAAACCACAAGTGTCAGAAAAAGCAGAAACAAAACCAATTGCTCCAAGTGAAGCTAGTCAAACTAATAAAGCCCAGTTACCAAATACAGGTAGTGTGACAAGCCAAGAAACAGTAGCAGCAGGTTTAGCTCTTCTCGGTTTGGGGGCCGGATTAGTCGCCACTAAAGGCAAAAAAGAAGATTAGAGTTTAGTATTTTCAGGCTGTAGAATGCCTTATAGCTTAAAAGAGGCTGTGACAAAAAGACCAGAGGCTTCCTCTGGTCTTTTTAAGTATAGGAGTAAAAGAAAAACCCGGTAATTAAATACAGGGTTAGTGA
>NZ_CAJZDT010000098.1:0-7456 GCF_915066115.1 uncultured Streptococcus sp.
GGAAATGCTGACTCTTCAAAAGCGAGGTCTGCCAAGATGGCTTTGGGACTATTGCTTTTAGGATTGCGCTCAGTCATGAGCCAAGTGTAAAATGATTTTCTCAATTCTTTCTCCTATCAAGACTTTTTTTGATGAAACTTTTCTGATTCTTGAAAATTCCTGAACTTAGCCTCTGACACATAGTGGTTTATAAAATCTGTTTTCGCATCTGTATAGGCGTCTCGATTGTGTTCAAATTTTTTCCACAAATTCAGTTTTAATTCCTGATACGCTTGGGCGATATCTGGATGCTGACAGAGATAATCTCTAAAATAAATCTCGTCATGATCTCCCGCCATTCGCAAATGTAAATGAAAAACTTTCTCAGCAAATCCCTGCTCTGTATAGCCTTTATTTAGCGAAATCCTGTTATGACTCTCTGACATCACTAGCCAACCATTCTTCACCAATAAATCCCTAACTCTTGCTAAATCCTCTATTTTATCTACTTCTAGCAGAATATCAACGATATTTTTGGCCCAAATATTAGGGATAGCAGTGCTACCGATATGTTCTATTCTTTTAATAACATTTGCACCCAATATTTTTTTCAGATTTGCTTCTTCTAATTCATACCAGTCTTTCCACTCTGACTTGTGCTCTACTAGAAAAATAGGAAAAAGTTGCCAGAGTTCCTCTAAACTCATTTCTTCAAGTTTCTTTATCATGTCTATAAGACCTAAATCAACTCTGTCCCAAACTGGTCTTGCTTGATTTTGCCAGCCTTCATCAAGCCACCGAGTGCTTTCTTGAACTGACCTTTAGAGATACCAAAGGTTGCCTTGATGTCGTCTGGAGATGACTTATCATTTAAGGTCATGAAACCGCCATTGCTTTCCAAGTAGGTCAAAATCATCTGGGCATCATTTTCCAACATCTCAAAAGAACGCGGTTTGAGGGAGAGGTTCAAGGTACGGTCCACTTCACGGAAACCAATAACACGCGCATCTAGGACTTGCCCCAAACGTGGTTCTGCATAACGCTCACTTGGGTGAATAAAACCAAGCATATTATTTTCTGGTAGGTAAACAAAGGTTCCTGACAGCTTGAGACGGTATACAATGGCTGGCCAGTTTTGGTTCTGCATATTGTTGTAGGCAGGACGAGCCAGACGTTGGAAGTCTTCTTGATAGGCCAATAGTCCCCAGATACGGTCTTTCTTGTCCACTTCAAGACGGATGTAGAGTTGGTCGCCCTTCTTAGGCCAGAGTTCCTTGAGCTCAGGGAGGATATCGAGTGACACAACGACTTCCTTATCGGGTAGACCTGTATCCACAAAGACACCCAAGTCTTTACGAACTTCCGTTACAGTTCCCCAACCAAATTGGTCCTGAGTGGCAGTCACTTCTAAGGTTGTCAGGCGGAGTTTTTGCTTCATATCCGTGTAGGCAAAACCTTTGACCGTATCCCCTACTGTATGTTGACCTTCTTCCTTAGCAAGAGCATAGGTTTGACCATCCTTTTGCACAAAGTAAAAACGGTCGTTTTCATCGATGATCAGTCCAACGATAAAACTTGCAAGATTTGTATTCATATTTCCTTCTTTCGAATAAAACTCAGCCAGCAATGCCAACTGAGTTTTTCTGTTTATTTTTAGACTTCCAAAAGTTCTTTTTCTTTATTGGCAGTCATGTCGTCGATGTGTTTCACAGCATCGTCTGTTACTTTTTGAATATCTTTTTCAAGAGTCTTCAATTCGTCTTCAGTGATTTCTTTTGCTTTTTCTTGTTTCTTAGCTTCGTCCATAGCATCACGACGGATATTGCGGACAGCCACTTTAGCATTTTCGCCGACCTTTTTCACTTCTTTAGCAAGGTCACGACGAGTTTCTTCTGTGAGAGCAGGGATAACCAAACGAATAACAGAACCGTCGTTAGCTGGTGTGATACCAAGATCAGAAGCATTCAAGGCACGTTCGATGTCTTTCAATGAAGATTTGTCAAATGGTGTTACCAACAAAACACGCGCTTCTGGAATGGTAATTGAAGCGATTTGGTTAAGAGGTGTTTCTACTCCATAGTATTCTACATGTACACGGTCAAGCAAGCTTGCATTGGCACGACCGGCACGGATACCACCAAATTCACGAGCAAGTGATTGGTGAGACTGGGTCATTCTCTCTTTAGCTTTTTCAATAATTGCGTTAGCCATAATCTTTCTTATTCCTTTTCTTCGATATTATTTGAAACTGTTGTTCCGATATTTTCCCCAAATACGACACGTTTGATGTTGCCTGGTTGGTTCATATTGAAGACAACCAAGTCAATGTCGTTGTCCATTGAGAGGGTTGAAGCTGTTGAGTCCATGATACGAAGACCTTTGTTGATAACATCACGGTGGGTCAATTCTTCAAACTTAACGGCTGTCTTGTCCTTCTTAGGATCGGCATTGTAAACACCGTCGACACCATTTTTAGCCATAAGGATCGCATCTGCTTCGATTTCAGCTGCACGAAGAGCCGCTGTTGTATCTGTTGAGAAGTATGGTGAACCAATTCCAGCACCAAAAATAACGATACGGCCTTTTTCAAGGTGACGAAGGGCACGTCCACGTACGTAAGGCTCTGCCACTTGTTGCATGGCAATAGCTGTTTGTACACGTGTATCAACCCCAACTTGTTGCAATGAATCTGCCATCACAAGAGCATTCATAACAGTCCCAAGCATTCCTGTGTAATCTGCCTGAACGCGGTCCATTCCTGCTTCTGCTGCAGGTTCTCCACGCCAGAGATTTCCTCCACCGATAACAAGGGCAATTTCGATACCTAAGCTATGAACTTCTTGAATCTCTTTTGCGATTGTTTGAACTGTTTGGATATCAATCCCTACGCCACGTTCACCGGCAAGGGCTTCACCTGATAACTTGATTAAAATACGTTTATACTTGGGATTCGCCATTTTCACTCTCCTTTTTTTATCCTACCTATTTTATCACAATTTCTAAGATTTTTATAGTATCATGAGCAATTCTTTCAAAAAAATTAGACCGTTAAAAATTCCTCTAAGTCGCTAAGTGCACGCTCTGCAATTTTTTCATAACGAGCCTTCTTATCACGGATACGCTCGCCTTCCAACTCCTTGATAATTCCAAAATTGACATTCATTGGTTGGAAATGTTTGCTATCAGCGTGAGTGATATAATGAGCCAGACTTCCAATCGCTGTTGTCTCTGGGAAAATAGCTTCACTTTCACCCTTGAAGAGTCGAGCCGCGTTAATACCTGCAACTAGGCCTGATGCTGCCGATTCAACATAGCCTTCCACACCCGTCATTTGACCAGCAAAGAAGAGATTTGGTTGCTTCTTAGAACGGTAGGTCTGTTCAAGAAGATTTGGTGAATCCATGTAAGAATTGCGGTGCATGACCCCATAACGAACAAACTCCGCATTTTCAAGACCTGGAATCATTTGGAAGACACGCTTTTGTTCTCCCCATTTGAGGTGGGTCTGGAAACCGACGATATTGTAGAGGCTACCAGCCGCATTGTCCTGACGAAGCTGAACCACCGCATAAGGTGTTTTAAATTCTCCATCACGAGGTCCTGTGTAGTCATCTGGATACTCCAGACCGACTGGTTTCATAGGACCATAAAGCATGGTTTTAATACCTCGTTTAGCCATGACTTCGATTGGCATACAGCCTTCAAAGTACTTTTCTTTTTCAAAAGAATTGAGCGGTGCTTCTTCCGCATTGACCAAGGCTTCATGGAAATCCATAAACTCTTGCTTGGTCATAGGGGCATTGAGGTAGGCCGCCTCTCCTTTGTCATAACGAGACTTGAGATAAACCTTGCTCATATCAATAGTGTTGACATCGATAATAGGCGCTGCCGCATCGTAGAAATAGAAACCATCGCCGTCATTAAGGGCATGAATCTTCTCAGCCAGAGCATCGCTAGTCAAAGGACCAGTAGCGACCACAGTAATAACGTCAGTTGGCAATTCTGTAATTTCATCACGAACCACTTCAATTAAGGGGTGGTTGGCCACTTTTTCAGTCACCATTTGGGAGAAACCATCACGGTCCACCGCAAGAGCTCCACCAGCAGGAACACGTGTAGCTTCTGCTGATTCCAAAATGACGGAACCTAAGCGACGCATTTCTTCCTTGAGAAGCCCAACAGCATTTGTCAAAGCATCTCCACGAAGAGAATTGGAACAAACCAACTCAGCAAAATTGTCTGTTTTGTGCTGGGGTGTTGACTTGACACCACGCATTTCATAAAGTTTAACTGGAATACCACGTTCTGCGATTTGGTAGGCTGCTTCAGAACCTGCCAAACCAGCACCGATAACATTGATATAAGATTGAGACACGACACTAATACCTCTTTGGGAGTGTGAAGAAAAGATTCACATTGAAAAAGCCAACCGAACTTATGAGCTATCGAATTTCTTGGCTCAGGCTGAAAAAGTCCACAGGACTTACTTCGCTTTCGAATTTCCTGGCTCAGGCTGAAAAAGTCCACAGGACTTTTTCACTCCCACAAATCTTTCTAATTTTTTCTTCTACTAGTATAACAAAAAAAGGGAAGAAGGCAAACTTCCCTGTTTAGTCATTTTCTTGATTTTCTTCCCAATCGTGGTAGGCAGCATAAAGCTGGCTTTTATTCCACTGGTAAATCTTAGCGACTTCCTTGATAGCTTGGTTTTTCTTCATACCTTGCTGAATGCGGGCTTGGATTTCTAAGAACAAGTCTTCCTCGTCTTTTTCTTCCACATCCTGACTGGCACCTTCAACGATGAGTAGACACTCACCCTTGAGCGGTGTTTCAGCGATGTTCTCTAGCAATTCAGAGATCTTTCCTCGTTGGTATTCTTCATAGATTTTAGTCAATTCCCTAACCAAGACGACCGAGCGGTCACCATAAACTGCTAGCATATTTTCCAACGTATCTGCCACACGATGGGGCGATTCATAGAAAATCTGAGTTTCAGGATAGTCTTTTTTCAAGTCGAAAAATTGCTTTTGCTGGCCTGATTTTCTCGGTAAAAAGCCGTAAAAGATATGTGGCTGTGGCGCTAAACCACTGGCAATCAAGGCAGAAATTCCTGCAGAGGCACCTGGAACAGTCACAACCGCAATTTCTTCCTCAATGGCTACCTTGACCAAATCATGACCAGGGTCTGAGATGCTAGGCAGACCCGCGTCGGATACCTGAGCAATACTTTGCCCTGCTTTCAGGAAACCAATCAAATCAGGAATCTTTTCCTTGGCATTGTGCTCATGAAAACTAACCTGCTTGGTAGAAATGTCAAAATGCTTGAGCAATAGACCTGTATTGCGCGTGTCCTCAGCAGCAATCCAGTCCACTTCTTTCAAGGTCTGGATAGCTCGAAAGGTCATATCATCTAGATTGCCAATCGGCGTTGCCACTAGGTACAGCTTGCCATAGGGAGACTGCCCCTTAAAACTTTTTTGAATCTGCATGCCTACTCCCTGTATAACAACTCGTCACAGAACATACATTCCTCGTCCTGCTCTCGACGTTGTCCATAAAAATCATTACATACGTGAAATCCATCTTTATAAATTCGACGGACACTTTCACGAACATGCTTAGCCTTGACAGGAGCGTCTGCTTCCACCTCACCCAAGCGTTCGCGCAATTTACTATTTTCCAAACGAAGAGCTGTATTTTCCTCTACCAGGCTCTTGAGATTTTTCTTGATGGCTTCCACATCGGCCAAGGTTACCAATAACTGTTGGGAAAAATCATCCAGCGCGTCAAATAATTCTTTTTTGTCCATAAAACAGCCCTTTCCTTTCTTTATCATTCATCTTTGAGTTTATATTTCTTTCAAGACCAGATATTCCATGGCATTTTGAAAGCTGACATTAGCTTGCCACATTTTTCTAGCTTCTAGCAAATCTTGTAGAATCACTCTTACTCTTGCTTGCAGGAGATCCTCCCCACAGAGGACTTCAAGAATCCGTAAAACCTGATCTTGTTTTTCCTTATCATCTGCCAAGCTAGCTAGTTTGGCAACTTGCAAATAACTTTCTTTTTTCTTAGCCACTAACCAAGTCAGCAGGCGTTCACTTTCATCAACCAAGGTCCAAAAACTTGCCTGATTGGCTAACTTCTCTGCTTCAGCTCGCGATTGACTAAACTGGGCTAGGAGAGTCGCTTTTTTCTTAACCAGTCCCATTTGTTCTAAGAGCAATATGAGTTTTTCTTCCTGCTTTTTAAAGTGGAAAATCTGGGTCCGACTTCGAATTGTCGGTAAAATCTTCTCCTCATCTCTGGTCAAGAAGAAAATATAAACCTCACTCTGGGGTTCTTCGATGACCTTGAGCAGAGAATTAGCTGCGTTAGGATGCATCTTCTCAGCTTGCTCAATAATAAAAACCTGTTGCTGGCTTTCAATCCCTGCTTGGGAAAACTGACCCACTAATTCTCGAATGCGTTCTGTCTTAATGACCTGATTAACTGGTTTAATCAAGGTGACATCGGGAAATTCTCCCTGTTCAATCAGCTTACAATTTCGGCATTTCTCACATGGTAAAACACCTACTTTATCTGTACAAAAGAGGCTCTTAGCTAAAAATTGCGCCATTTCCAAACTTTCAAAGAAACCTGAAAAGAGGTAGGCATGATTGAGCTGGTCTTGTTCTAGGATACGGACAAAGCGGTTAAACTGATCTGGTTGCCAGGCCTTTAGTTGATCTTGTTTCATTTAGCTAATCCCATTCTATCAAACAAGACAGCCTTGGTAGTTTCCACAACTTGCTCCAAAGGAAAACTAGCATCAATCTTGACAATACGACTTCCTTCTTTGTCCAGAAGAGAAAGGTAACCTTGACGGACTTTTTTATGCAAGTCCAATCCTTCCAAGTCCAAACGATTGACCTCACGATTGCTATTAGCAGCAATGCGAGCCAGTCCCTCTTCCACCTCGATGTCAAAATAGAGTGTCAAATCGGGTTTGAGGCCATCTGTCGCAAACTGATTGAGCCAGTCAATGGCGTCAATATTCAAGCCACGACCAAATCCCTGATAGGCAACAGAACTATCGATGAAACGGTCCATAATGACCAACTTACCAGCTTCAAGGGCTGGAAGAACTTTTTCCACCAAATGCTGTCTGCGACTGGCAATATAAAGAAGTAACTCTGTCTTCGCATCCATCTGAGTATGACTTGGGTCCAAAATCACTTCCCGAATCTTCTCCCCAATCAAGACTCCGCCAGGTTCACGGGTCGTCAGCACCTCTACTCCTTTTTCCTCTAAAATTGGGAGTAGAGCCTCTAAAACACTGGTCTTTCCTGCTCCCTCTGGTCCCTCAAGAGAGACTAAAAATCCTTTTGACATGTCTAACTCATTTCTTTTTTTCTACCTTCTATTCTATCAAAAAAATAGGAAAAATCCTAAGAGAAAACTTAGGATTTTGGCATTCTATTTTTACACTTTAAAA
>NZ_CAJZDT010000099.1:0-7207 GCF_915066115.1 uncultured Streptococcus sp.
TCGTCACGACGCGGGGTGTGTGAGCTTTTGCAGCTGCAGCAGGTATGGCAGCAGTAACCTATACGATTTTAGCACTTGCCCACGCTGGTGACCATGTAGTGGCAGCATCAACTATTTACGGTGGAACCTTCAATCTTTTGAAAGAAACTCTTCCTCGTTATGGGATTACAACAACCTTTGTTGATGTTGATAATTTGGAGGAAGTGGAAGCAGCTATCAATGACAATACCAAGCTTGTCTTGATTGAAACCTTGGGCAACCCCTTGATTAACATTCCTGACTTGGAAAAATTAGCTGATATTGCGCATAAACACCAGATTCCACTTGTTTCTGACAATACCTTTGCAACACCTTACTTGATTAATGTCTTCTCTCACGGTGTAGATATTGCCATTCACTCTGCGACTAAGTTTATCGGTGGGCATGGTACGACTATTGGAGGAGTGATTGTTGACAGTGGTCGTTTTGACTGGGCGGCTTCAGGGAAATTCCCTCAATTTGTTGAGGAAGACCCAAGTTACCACAATTTGAGCTATACTCGTGATGTGGGTGCAGCGGCTTTTATTATCGCTGTTCGTGTCCAATTGCTCCGTGATACAGGTGCAGCCTTGTCTCCATTTAATGCCTTTCTCTTGCTCCAAGGACTTGAAACCCTTTCACTTCGTGTCGAACGTCATGTGCAAAATGCAGAGAAAATTGTTGATTTCCTTGTCAACCATCCTAAGGTAGAAAAAGTCAACTATCCAAAACTTGCTGACAGTCCTTACTATGCCTTGGCTGAGAAATACTTGCCAAAAGGTGTGGGTTCAATCTTTACCTTCCATGTCAAAGGTGGAGAAACAGAAGCCCGCAAGGTGATTGACAATTTAGAAATCTTTTCTGACCTAGCAAACGTGGCAGATGCTAAATCGCTTGTTGTTCATCCAGCCACAACCACTCACGGTCAATTGTCAGAAAAAGACCTAGAAGCAGCAGGTGTCACACCAAACCAAATCCGCTTGTCTATCGGACTTGAAAATGTAGATGATTTGATTGAAGATTTGCGCTTGGCCTTGGAAAAAATTTAAAGTAAAAGAAGATAAACAGTGGGTTTTGACTCACTGTTTTTGATTTTCCCTCAGGCATGATATAATGGTTACAGAAGTCTAGAAAGAGGAACGATATGAACGAAATCAAATGTCCCAACTGTGGGGAAGTCTTTACAGTAAATGAAAGCCAGTATGCCGAACTTTTGTCCCAAGTGAGAACAGCAGAGTTTGATAAGGAATTACACGACCGCATGAAGCAGGAACTGGCCTTGGTTGAGCAAAAGGCTATGAATGAACAACAGTCTAAACTAGCTCAAAAAGACCAAGAAATCGCGCAATTGCAGAGTCAAATCCAAAACTTTGATACAGAGAAAGAGTTGGCTAAGAAAGAGGTTGAACAGACAAGCCATCAGGCTCTCTTGGCTAAGGACAAGGAAGTACAGGCCTTGGAAAACCAATTGGCCACCTTGCGTTTGGAGCATGAAAATCAACTGCAAAAGACCCTTTCTGACCTAGAAAAAGAACGAGATCAGGTCAAAAATCAACTCCTCTTGCAAGAAAAAGAAAATGAGTTATCTTTAGCTTCTGTTAAGCAGAATTACGAAGCCCAGCTTAAAGCAGCCAGTGAACAAGTCGAGTTTTATAAGAATTTTAAGGCTCAACAATCTACCAAGGCAATCGGTGAAAGTCTGGAACAGTATGCGGAAAGTGAGTTTAACAAGGTCCGCAGTTTTGCCTTTCCAAATGCCTACTTTGAGAAGGATAACAAGGTCTCTGCGCGTGGTTCCAAAGGAGACTTTATCTTCCGTGAGAGTGATGAAAATGGAGTGGAAATCATTTCCATCATGTTTGAAATGAAAAATGAAGCGGACGGAACAGAGAAGAAGCACAAGAATGCAGATTTTTACAAGGAATTGGACAAGGACCGTCGGGAGAAGAACTGTGAGTATGCCGTTTTGGTGACTATGCTAGAGGCCGATAACGACTACTTTAATACAGGGATTGTTGACGTTAGCCACGAGTATGAAAAGATGTATGTTGTCCGTCCTCAATTCTTTATACAGTTGATTGGTCTCTTACGCAATGCAGCGCTTAATTCTCTTAAATACAAGCAGGAGCTGGCCTTGGTTCGGGAGCAAAATATTGATATTACACATTTTGAGGAGGACTTGAATGCCTTTAAACTAGCCTTTGCTAAGAACTACAACTCAGCTTCAACTAACTTTGGCAAAGCCATCGATGAAATCGACAAGGCCATCAAACGCATGGAAGAGGTCAAGAAGTTCCTAACCACATCCGAAAACCAACTCCGTCTTGCAAATAACAAACTGGAAGATGTTTCAGTTAAAAAATTGACCCGAAAAAATCCAACTATGAAAGCTAAGTTTGAAGCGCTGAAGGAGGAGTGAGAAAGCAAAAATGAACGGTATTATCAACTTAAAAAAAGAAGCGGGGATGACCTCGCATGATGCGGTTTTTAAACTGCGTAAGATTTTAGGAACCAAGAAAATTGGTCATGGTGGGACTTTGGATCCGGATGTAGTGGGTGTTTTGCCGATTGCGGTTGGCAAGGCGACACGCATGGTCGAGTTTATGCAGGACGAGGGCAAGGTCTATGAGGGGGAAATCACTCTAGGTTATTCAACGACGACCGAGGATGCCAGTGGAGAAGTTGTCGCAGAGACCCCTGTTTTGTCGCCCTTGGATGAAAATCTTGTTGATGAAGCGATAGCCAATTTGACTGGGCCTATTACCCAAATTCCGCCTATGTACTCGGCTGTTAAGGTCAATGGTCGTAAGCTTTATGAATATGCGCGTGCTGGTCAGGAGGTGGAGCGTCCAGAACGTCAGGTGACCATTTATAGCTTTGAGCGGACAAGTCCGATTTCTTATGAGAGCGAACTTGCACGTTTTACTTTTCGTGTGAAATGCAGCAAGGGAACTTACATCCGTACCTTATCTGTTGATTTAGGTGAGAAGCTTGGTTATGCAGCTCATATGTCATACCTGACAAGGACTAGTGCTGCAGGTTTACAACTGGAGGATGCTCTTACCTTGGAAGAAATTGCTACAAAAGTGGAGGCTGAACAATTAGACTTTCTCCATCCTCTAGAGATTGGGACGGGGGACCTTGTCAAAGTTTTTCTAAGTCCAGAAGAGGCTACAGAAGTGCGCTTTGGTCGTTTTATCGAGCTAGATCAGTCGGATAAGGAATTAGCTGCCTTTGAAGGCGATAAATTGTTAGCAATTTTAGAAAAACGGGACAATCTCTATAAGCCAAGGAAGGTTTTTAGCTAGTCTAACTGGGTGTAGGGATTGGAAATGTTTCCTTTAGACTATCCAAATCAGACTATAAATTTCCCAAAAATTGTGATAGAATAGACGAGGATAAAAAAACGGAGGATAGCATGCAAAATAGACCAATCATTATCGGAGTGACAGGTGGTTCTGGTGGAGGAAAAACCAGTGTTTCAAGAGCCATTTTATCGCATTTCCCTGATGAAAAGATTTCCATGATTGAGCATGATTCATACTACAAGGATCAGTCTCATTTGACCTTTGAAGAGCGTATCAAAACCAACTATGACCATCCTTTTGCCTTTGATACAGACTTGATGATCGAGCAGATTAAGGAATTATTGGCAGGGCGTCCGGTGGACATCCCGACTTATGACTATACAGAGCATACACGGAGTAGTAAGACCTATCGTCAAGAGCCTCAAGATGTCTTTATTGTTGAGGGGATTTTGGTCTTGGAGGACAAGCGTCTGCGTGATTTGATGGATATCAAGATTTTTGTGGATACGGATGATGATGTACGCATTATTCGTCGTATCAAGCGTGATATGGAAGAACGTGGCCGTAGCCTTGATAGCGTCATTGACCAGTATTTAGGTGTGGTTAAACCTATGTACCACCAGTTTATCGAGCCAACCAAGCGTTATGCTGATATCGTCATTCCTGAGGGAGTCAGCAATACCGTTGCTATTGACCTTTTGACGACCAAGATTGCAAAGATTTTGGAAGAAGCTCGAAACAGCAAATAATCAAATGTGGAGGCCTTGCCTCCTTTTTTTATTTTTCTCTCATAATGGTACATAAATGGAGATTTTTAGGCATATTTTTGGTATAATAATACCCATGAAAGAGCAAGAAAATGAGTAGTAGGTGGAGATGGAAAAGTATTTATCGGTAACAACTTTGACCAAGTATCTGAAAATGAAATTCGATAAAGACCCTTACTTGGAACGGGTCTATTTAACTGGGCAAGTTTCCAACTTTCGTAAACGACCTACTCACCAATATTTCTCCCTAAAGGATGATCATGCAGTCATTCAAGCGACCATCTGGTCTGGGATTTATCAGAAATTAGGCTTTGACCTGGAAGAAGGGATGAAAATCAATGTGATTGGGCGTGTGCAGGTCTATGAGCCAAGTGGTAGCTACTCCATCATCATTGAAAAGGCAGAGCCTGATGGAGTTGGTGCGCTTGCGATTCAGTTTGAACAACTCAAGAAAAAATTGACGGAAGAAGGTCTGTTTCAAGAACGATTCAAGCAACCTCTGCCCCAATTTTCTAAGCGAATTGGTGTGGTAACCAGTCGTAGTGGAGCCGTTATTCGAGATATTATCACGACCGTCAGCAGGCGCTTTCCAGGTGTCGATATCTTACTTTATCCAACTAAGGTTCAAGGTGAGGGTTCTGCGGAGGAAATTGCTCGAAATATTGCGCGTGCTAATGAACGTGACGATTTGGACTTGCTGATTATTGGTCGTGGAGGGGGTTCTATCGAGGATCTCTGGGCCTTTAACGAAGAAATTGTGGTACGAGCTATTTTTGAATCTCGTTTGCCGGTTATCTCTAGTGTGGGGCATGAGACGGATGTGACCTTGGCAGATTTTGTAGCGGATCGTCGGGCGGCAACGCCAACAGCTGCAGCTGAACTAGCAACACCTGTGACCAAGTTGGATGTGTTGGCTCATTTGCAAAATCAAGAAAAACGGATGGCAACAGCAGTCCGAAATGTCCTAGCTAAGAAACAAGAATCTTTGAAAAAATGTAGTCAGTCTGTTATCTTTAGACAGCCAGAGCGCTTGTATGATGGTTATTTGCAACGATTGGATCAACTGCAACTGCGCTTAAAACAAAGTTTGCGCACACAGATTTCCGATAACAAACAGCTAGTACAAGCAAGGACACATCAACTGGTACAATTATCACCTGTTACCAAAATCCAGCGTTATCAAGACCGCCTAGGTCAATTGGACAAGCTCTTACGAAGTCAAATGGCACTGGTTTATGATGCCAAGGTTGCTGAAGTGAAGCGACTTTCAGAAGCCTTGTTGATGTTGGATACCAGTCGAATCGTGGCGCGTGGTTATGCTATTGTCAAAAAAGAAGAGTCCGTTGTTGATTCGGTTGAAAATTTGAAGAAAAAAGACCAAGTGACGCTTTTGATGCGAGATGGTCAAGTAGAATTAGAGGTTAAAGATGTCAAAACAAAAGAAATTTGAGGAAAATCTAGCAGAACTGGAGACCATTGTCCAAAGTTTGGAAAATGGTGAAATTGCTTTGGAAGATGCGATTGCGGCCTTTCAAAAGGGTATGGTCTT
Source organism: uncultured Streptococcus sp. (assembly GCF_915066115.1). Classification (GTDB taxonomy): domain Bacteria; phylum Bacillota; class Bacilli; order Lactobacillales; family Streptococcaceae; genus Streptococcus. The sequence continues at coordinate 5,643 of NZ_CAJZDT010000099.1, forward strand.
GTCAAAAGAGCTCCAAGCGACGCTGGACAAGGCTGAAAAGACCTTGGTCAAGGTCATGCAAGAAGACGGAACAGAAAGTGATTTTGAATGAAAAAGCAAGAAAAATTAGCTCTTGTTGAGTCGGCTTTGGAAGACTTTTATGGAGACCAGCAGTTTGCTTCTAGTTTGCGAGAGTCTATTCTCTATTCCATTCATGCTGGTGGCAAGCGTATTCGGCCTTTTCTCTTGTTAGAAGTTCTGGAAGCCTTGCAGGTCGCTATTAAACCAGCACATGCGCAGGTGGCTGCGGCCTTGGAAATGATTCATACAGGGAGCTTGATTCACGATGATCTTCCAGCTATGGATGATGATGATTACCGTCGGGGACGCTTGACCAATCATAAGAAATTTGGTGAAGCTATGGCCATTTTGGCAGGAGATGCCTTGTTCCTGGATCCCTATGCCTTGATAGCGCAGGCAGATTTGCCAAGTCAGATTAAGGTGGACTTGATTGCCAATTTATCGCTTGCTTCAGGTAGTCTAGGCATGGTAGCAGGGCAGGTTTTGGACATGGAAGGCGAACACCAGCATTTGTCCTTGAAAGAACTTCAGACCATTCATGCCAATAAGACTGGGAAACTACTAGCCTATCCCTTCCAGGCAGCTGCTATTATAGCTGAATTGGCTCCTGAAATACAAGCAAAACTGAAAACTGTTGGTGAATTGATTGGGCTTGCTTTTCAAGTCAGAGATGATGTACTGGATGTGACAGCTAGTTTTGAGGAAATCGGCAAGACACCGCAAAAGGATTTGCAGGCTGAAAAATCAACCTATCCATCCTTGTTGGGATTGGAAGAGGCCATTTCCTTTTGCAACCAAACCTTGGATCAAGCTAATGCCAAATTAGAAGAAATTGCCCAGCAGATTCCCTTTGATACAGAATCGATTGTAAGTGTAGTAGAAAGTTTGAGAATCAATGGCTAAGGAAAGAGTGGATGTACTAGCTTATAAACAGGGCTTGTTTGAAACGCGAGAACAGGCCAAGCGCGGTGTCATGGCTGGTCTAGTTGTAGCAGTTCTGAATGGAGAACGGTTTGACAAACCAGGAGAGAAAATCCCAGATGATACTGAGCTAAAACTCAAAGGTGAAAAACTCAAGTATGTCAGCCGTGGTGGCTTAAAACTGGAAAAGGCCTTGCAAGTCTTTGATTTGTCAGTGGATGGGGCGACCACGATTGATATTGGGGCTTCTACTGGTGGCTTTACCGATGTCATGTTGCAAAATGGTGCTGAGCTTGTCTACGCGGTGGATGTTGGGACCAATCAGTTAGCCTGGAAATTGCGCCAAAATCCTCGGGTTGTCAGCATGGAGCAGTTTAATTTCCGCTATGCCGAGCCAGCTGATTTCGAATTTCAGCCCAGCTTTGTCAGCATTGACGTCAGCTTTATCTCGCTCAGCTTGATTTTGCCGGCCCTCTATCAGATTTTAGAGGAGGGAGGTCAGGTCGTGGCCTTGATTAAGCCTCAGTTCGAGGCTGGCCGCGAGCAGATTGGCAAGAAGGGAATTATCAAGGACAAGAAGGTTC
>NZ_CAJZDT010000100.1:0-7074 GCF_915066115.1 uncultured Streptococcus sp.
CTAGATTTTCCAAAAATTCTTAATCATCAAATATTATTAACGAAACTATCCAAACCAAATCCGATGCATTACTTCAAAGAATTCTTTAGTTGTTTGACTATCAAGGGCTTTTATTAAAAAATTTTTTCAAATAATTGCCACCTTGGCACATAAATTCTTGCTTTCTAAATTTGAATGTGATATATTTATAACATAAAATTTAAGTGTTATATATTTATAACAAAAAAGGAGTCTATCATGAAAAAAAGTCAAAAAATGCATGGCCTCATTGCAATGATTGCCGTAGCTCTCTTTATTGATTTTATTGTTTTATTTGGTTCTAATCTTAGTTGGGGACCCAAGTTAGTTATTACTGGTATTTCAGTGCAATGTCAAATTGTAGCTATTTGGAGCTGGCTACATATGAAACTATGGTCTCATAAAAGTCAGAAAGGTAAGGGAAAGATTATTTTTGACTTGTCTGCTAAGCTTTACACGATACTTTTGTTTGCAGCAAGTATTTTTTATACATTAGGAATTTGGGTTGCGACCCCAAGCGAAAGTTCTGGTATTAAAGAATGGATTTTGGGAATTGGCCTCGTTATTGAAGTGATTTTATTTGCTTTTTTCTGTTTGAAAAATGTCAAGGAAACTCCGGACGAACGCTTTTATGCTAATTTAGCCAAGGCAGCTAGCTTGATGTTTGTTTTTATACTAGGCGCACTGATGATCCTAGCAGTTATCATTGGGTATATGGGGTCTCTCACTCTTTACATGGGACAGATATTTTTTAGCATAGCTGCCTTGATTTGCATCTTTGCGGTTGTCTATCTTATCTTGGAACGGAGAGGATAAGTATGGCCAAAGAAAGCAATATTATTACTAATCTCAAATCTGTTCGTGAGTCCACAGGCATGACCCAGCAGGAGTTAGCCGACCTCATCGGCATGCGACGCGAGACAATTCTGCACTTGGAAAATAATCGTTACAATCCTTCGCTGGAAATGGCTCTTAAAATTGCTCAAGTTTTTAATCTGAAAGTAGAAGACCTCTTTGAACTCAGACAGAAAGAGGAAGCATAATTCTTTTCGAGACCTAGTATTAAGTTCATTGATTCATTAGGAATTGAAGCCAAAAGAAAAAATCCTTTGAAAATGTGCTCTTTTAAAATATAGTAATTCTTTCGAATTAACGTTTACTAATTGTGATGCCTTACGAGCTTTCTTAATACCTGGTTCTCTAAATACTTTGAGTAGACTTATGATATTGATTCCCCTAAACATCTAAAAAATCTGGTAGAAAAAGGTTATACTGTCATTGAAACTGCTTTTGATTCACTCGACCATCTGAATGCTACAATGAAAAAGAATATTTTGAAAAGCAAGGAAATTACAGGACTTTCTAAGATGAAGGCTGCAGATCTGGACCAAGCCCTTCATGACAACTTTTCAGAAGAAGAATTAGCATGTCACTTTTCAATTCGTGGCTACAAATTGACTCCAAAGGGGGAGCAGATACTAGAACAGTACCAGGAAATTATTGACCGTCATCCAAAGAAAAATCTCTAATCAAGCGATTTTGGGGTTGATTTTCTCTAAAACTGTCTTGTCACTAATATTTGAAATCCCCTTCCTTTTAGGGTACAATGGTAGAAATGAATTTTTGAAAGGATCAGAATGAAAAAACTAGCAACCCTTCTTTTACTATCTACTGTAGCCCTAGCTGGATGTAGCAGCATCCAACGTAGTCTTCGTGGTGATGATTATGTAGATTCAAGTCTTGCTGCTGAAGAAAGCTCTAAAGCAGCTGCTCAATCTGCCAAGGACTTAAACGATGCTTTAACAAATGAGAATGCCAATTTCCCTCAACTTTCTAAGGAAGTTGCTGAAGATGAAGCCGAAGTGATTCTCCACACAAGTCAAGGTGATATCCGTATTAAACTCTTCCCTAAACTGGCTCCTCTAGCGGTTGAAAACTTCCTCACTCATGCCAAAGAAGGCTACTATAACGGCATTACCTTCCACCGTGTTATCGATGGCTTTATGGTCCAAACTGGAGATCCAAAAGGGGACGGTACAGGTGGTCAGTCCATCTGGCATGACAAGGATAAGACTAAAGACAAGGGAACTGGTTTCAAGAACGAGATTACTCCTTATCTATATAACATCCGTGGTGCTCTTTCTATGGCTAATACTGGTCAACCAAACACCAATGGTAGCCAATTCTTCATCAACCAAAACTCTACAGATACCTCTGCTAAACTCCCTACAAGCAAGTATCCAAAGAAAATCATAGAAGCCTACAAAGAAGGGGGAAACCCTAGTCTAGATGGCAAACACCCAGTCTTTGGTCAAGTGATTGATGGTATGGATGTTGTAGATAAAATCGCTAAAGCCGAAAAAGATGAAAAAGACAAGCCAACTACTGCTATCACAATCGACAGTATCGAAGTGGTGAAAGACTACGATTTTAAATCTTAAAAACCAAAAAATACAGTATCCACATTCGATACTGTATTTCTTTTACTCTCATTCTTAAGTTAAATTATTAAAATCCCAGATTTGGTCCATCCAGCCTTCATAAAAGTCTGGCTCGTGGCAGACCATAAGGATAGATCCCTTGTATTCTTTTAGGGCACGTTTGAGTTCATCCTTGGCATCCACATCCAGGTGGTTGGTTGGCTCGTCCAACACTAAAACGTTATTTTCACGGTTCATCAGGAGACAGAAACGAACCTTGGCTTGTTCCCCACCTGACAAGACCTGAATTTGACTTTCGATATGCTTGGTTGTCAGACCACAACGGGCAAGGGCCGCCCGAACTTCTGCTTGGTTGAGAGCTGGAAAGGCATTCCAGACAGCTTCAAGAGGAGTTTGGCGATTACCACCTTCTACTTCCTGTTCAAAATAACCGAGTTCTAGGTAGTCACCGCGTTCCACTTCCCCAGCGATTGGTGGGATAATTCCCAAGAGAGACTTCAAGAGAGTTGTTTTCCCGATACCATTTGCCCCGATAATAGCAACCTTTTGATTGCGTTCAAAGGTAAGGTTTAAGGGCTTGGTAAGTGGACGGTCGTAACCAATCTGTAAATCCTTGGCTTGGAAGATAAAGCGCCCTGGCGTACGAGCTGGTTTGAAATCAAAGGATGGTTTTGGTTTCTCACTTTGCAACTCGATAATATCCATCTTATCCAATTTCTTCTGACGAGACATGGCCATGTTTCGAGTTGCAACACGTGCTTTGTTTCGGGCAACAAAGTCTTTGAGGTCGGCAATTTCTTTTTGCTGACGTTCGTAGGCCGCCTCCAGCTGAGATTTCTTCATGGCATAGACTTCTTGGAACTGGTAGTAGTCACCAGAATAACGCGTCAGCTGTTGATTTTCCACATGATAGACGATATTGATAACGTCGTTCAGGAATGGAATATCGTGCGAAATAAGGACAAAGGCATTCTCATAGTTTTGGAGATAGCGCTTAAGCCAGTCAATATGCTCAGCATCCAAGTAGTTGGTCGGCTCGTCCAAAAGCAAGATATCGGGCTTTTCAAGGAGGAGTTTAGCTAAAAGCACCTTGGTTCTTTGCCCACCTGACAAAGAGGTCACATCCGTATCCATACCAAAGTCCATGACACCAAGGGCGCGCGCTACTTCGTCAATTTTGGCATCCAAGGTATAAAAATCACGACTCTCCAGACGGTCTTGGAGTTCTCCCACTTCTTCCATGAGAGCATCAACATCCGCTCCATCTTCAGCCATTTCCATATAGAGATCATTGATACGGGCTTCTGCTTTGAAAAGCTCATCAAAGGCTGTACGGAGAACATCACGCACCGACTGTCCTTCTTCCAAGACAGAATGTTGATCTAAGTATCCAGCAGTCACATATTTAGACCACTCAACCTTCCCTTCATCTGGCAACATCTTACCAGTCACGATACTCATAAAGGTTGATTTTCCTTCACCATTAGCACCGACCAGACCGATATGTTCTCCCTTGAGGAGACGGAAGGACACATCTTCAAAAATTGCACGGTCACCAAAACCGTGACTCAGATTTTTTACTTCTAAAATACTCATTTTAATTCCTTATCTTGTTTTTATGTAATTGTTTATAGAGGAACCAAGCCAGATAGCCACCCAAGGTATTGGTCCACAAATCATCAATTTCAAAGACGCGATTAAAATCAAAGAAAAAGTCCAAGACTAACTGCGTACACTCAATTCCAAAACTCACTAGAAAACTAAAAAGTAGCACCTTTTTTGTTTTCCGCAAGTTTGGAAGGAGATAAAGGAGTTGGAACACCAAAGGAAAAAGCAAGAAGACATTGAGGATATTTTGTAAAAAAATCCAAGATAATTGTCCCACATCACTCACTTGGCCCAGTTTCCAGAGAGAATTGAAAGGAGTCAAAAGAAAAACCAGGCGTCCAAGATGCTGAATACCTGGAGTTTCCACTCCCACGGGAGAATGTCCTTGAGGAGTAAAGCAAAAATAGACAATGCAAATGCTATAGAAAATGACTCCCCATACTAAAATATGATTATAAGTTTTCTTCATCATTAAGGATTGACTGCTGCGACTGCTTTCTGGCGGTCACGTTTCATTGTGTTAGAGCGCAATTGTCCACAAGCTGCATCAATATCTGTACCATGTTCTTGACGAACCACACAGTTGACCCCCTTTTTCTTAAGCGTATCATAGAAGGCCAGGACGCGCTCTTTAGGACTACGGCTATATTGGTCATGCTCACTAACTGGGTTATAAGGAATCAAGTTTACATAAGACAATTTCTTGATGTTCTTGAGCAATTCAGCCAATTCCAAGGCTTGTTCTACACCGTCATTTACTTCATTGAGCATGATATACTCAAAGGTTACACGACGGTTGGTTGTCTCAATGTAGTACTCAATAGCAGCAAAGAGTTTTTCAATTGGAAAGGCACGGTTAATCTTCATGATGCTTGAACGCAGTTCATTGTTAGGTGCGTGAAGGGAAACGGCAAGATTGACTTGAACTCCTTCATTAGCAAAATCACGAATTTTATGGGCCAAACCTGAGGTTGAAACCGTAATGTGACGAGCACCGATGGCCATTCCCTTGTCATCATTAATGGTACGAACGAAATTCAAAACATTGTTGTAGTTATCAAAGGGCTCACCAATTCCCATGACAACGATATGGCTGACGCGTTCATCCTGACCACGCTCATCAAAGTATTTCTGAACCAGCATGATTTGCGCTACAATTTCCCCATTATTGAGGTCACGTTGTTTCTTAATTAAACCAGAGGCACAGAAGGTACAACCGATATTACAGCCGACCTGAGTGGTCACACAGACTGACAAACCATAGTGCTGACGCATCAGTACAGTCTCAATTAGCATACCATCAGGCAATTCAAAAAGATATTTAACTGTCCCATCAGCAGATTCTTGAACGATACGCTGTTTCAAGGGATTGACCACAAACTGCTCATTAAGCTTAGCAATCAAATCCTTGGAAAGGTTGGTCATCTCTTCAAATGACTGGACACGTTTACGGTAAAGCCATTCCCAGATTTGATCTGCACGGAATTTCTTTTCTCCCTGCTCCAATACCCATTCCTGCATGGTTTGACGTGTTAAACTATAAATTGACGGTTTCATTTCTTCTCCTTATTCTCTACTCACTTCTGACGAATGACAAAATGACGTTGTCCCTTATCCTCTTTCTGAGAATGCTGGTCTTTCTGACGACGTCTATTTTTCTTATCTGCATTCGGTTTTCGTTTGGTTTGAGCCGGTTTCTTTCCTTTTCTAGAAGACGGTTCTTCTTCCTTCTTACGCATTTTCTTGTCAAATGATGCTCGCTTAGGGGCTTCATTTTCTAGGACAAAATAGGCACAACCATAACTACAATACTCTAAAAGGTAGTCTTGTAAACGACTGATTTTTTCAAGTTTTTCTTCTGTTCGTTCATCCTTGTAAAAACCGCGTAGGCGAAGTTGTTCGTTACTCCAATCTCCCACGATATAATCAAACTTGGTTAAGACTTCTGAAAAACGCTGATTAAAAGCTGTCACATCGAAGGCATCCTTGCTATTTTCCACCAAGGAAAAAGCGATCCCTTCCGTTTCGACCTTGTCCCCGTGTAAATGGAACTCAGGACCAGGAAACTTGTTATAGTTGTATAATTCAGGTGCAATTTCTTTTCGCATAGATATCCTTTTTCCACGATTACTTAATACTTTATTCTACCATAATTTCTAGCAGTTAGCACGTTTCTCATAAAAATGAAAAAAGTCTGACGATTTTGTCAGACCAAAATAATATAACCTTAAAAAGAGAAGAACAATTCTTCCCTCCAACTATCATTATTTAGCTGCTGCGTACAATTCATCTACTTTGTTCCAGTTGATCACTGAGAAGAAAGCTTTGATGTAGTCAGGACGCACGTTGCGATATTTCACGTAGTAAGCATGTTCCCAAACGTCCAAGCCCAAGATTGGTTTTTTACCTTCTGAGATTGGTGTGTCTTGGTTTGCTGTTGAAGTCACTTCAAGTTTACCTTCTTTGTTGACAACCAACCATGCCCATCCTGAACCAAAACGAGTTGTTGCTGCTGCAGTGAAGGCTGCTTGGAATTCTTCAAATGAACCAAATGTTGCATCGATTGCTGCTGCAAGTTCTGCTGATGGAGCTGTTTTCTCAGGAGTCATCAATTCCCAGAAAAGAACGTGGTTCAAGTGTCCACCACCATTGTTGATAAGCGCTTGACGGATATCAGCTGGGATAGATTCTACATCAGCAAGCAAGGCTTCAAGATCTTCACCGATTTCAGGGTGTTTTTCAAGAGCTGCATTAGCATTGTTGACATAAGTTTGATGGTGTTTGTCATGGTGCAAGTGCATTGTTTCCGCATCGATGTATGGTTCCAAAGCGTCATATGCATATGGAAGATCTGGTAAAATAATAGCCATCTGTAATACCTCTTTTTCTTTCTATATGAAAATGATAACGCAAACATTCACTTTTTTCAAGTTTTTTGCTTATAGATGAAGAAATCACTGAAATACTTTCTAATAATACTCTTCAAAAATCTCTTCAAACCGCGTCA
>NZ_CAJZDT010000101.1:0-6855 GCF_915066115.1 uncultured Streptococcus sp.
ACAATCTTTTCCGCAAAGAGGTACTGACCAGAAGAGCTCTCTAAAAAATTATCCTTGGTTTTGGTAAGAATATTATCGTTATTGACAAAGAAGATGAAGTTTCGCTCACCTTGCTGGTACTTTTCCAAGATAACCGCCGCCATCAAAAGCGTCTTCCCAGAACCAGTCGCCATATTGTAGAGGACTTGCTCTGGAATCGCACGATTTTCATCTGATTTATAGTATAAATAGCGTCCAATCGCTTCCTCTTGATAAGGACGCAAAGAGTGTTTCAGGTTTTTAGTAATGTAATCTGGCAAATCCGCTCGAAAGTCCTTAAAGCCAGACCGACTAACCGTATCATAAGTTTCGTAAATAAAAGTCATGACTTACTTTTCCTTCCCGTAGAAAGCGTGATTGAGCTCTTTATCTTTAGCGGAAATCCCGTAATCAATATCGTCAATATCTGAGTAATTCACGTAGAGATTGTTATTATCAATAATCTCAGATAGGATTTGCTTTTGTTCTGCTAATGAAAGCTTTTCGAATTCATTTGCTTTCAGTTTTTTAGGGTCAATGCGATAAGATAAGAAGGAAGATTTTTTCGCAAGCTCAAACAGTTCTAATAATTCTTCTGTCGTTATCGCTTGGATAATGGCATTTTTGAAGTCTTGAGCATCGTTTTTCAATTCAGCATAGACAAAACTTCCACCACCAGTCCAATTCAACTCAGAACTTATACCGGATATTTTCCCTTTTATTGCAGCATTTAATCTATTTTTTGTAATTTCTATCTGACTTTCCATCTGCTCAACACCTATAAATTGCCTGTTGGTTTTTAATGCAGTTGCTAATGTAGTCCCAGATCCCATAAAGAAATCAAGAATTATATCTCCATCAGACGAACACATCTCTAAAATACGTTTCAGAAGTTTCTCAGGTTTTTGACCGGAATTGTCAAAATCAAATTCAATTTCCGATGTAGCACGATTCGACTCCTTATATGCTTGGGGATTTGCATATATTTGAGGAATATCCTTCCACACAGTAGTCAATGGCACTCCCTTTGATGAGTCTAAATATTGTTTCTCCCAAATTGCTTCACCATTCTCATCAACTCCTCTATGCCTACGACGATAAATTCTACCATCACCATCATCAAATTTAAACCAGTCTTTTATGTATTTTTCATCATATTCCGTATAAACCTTATACTGTTTACGATTGTTGTAAGATTTTGCGTAATGTAAAATATAATCGTGAATATTTACAGGCTTAGCTCCTTTTGCTCTACCACCAGATGCTGAGCCGTATGACCAAATTATTTCCTCTACAAAATTTTCTTTTTTAAAAATTTCATCACAGAGAACTTTTAAATAATGCGATTCATTGATATCTATGTGAATGAAAATATTTCCTGTCGGCGAAAGCAACTCCCTTGCAATATTTAAGCGATTTTTCATAAAGGTTAGCCAGGTAGAGTGGTTAAAGCTATCATTATACTTGAAGCTATCCCCACCCGTGTTGAAGGGTGGATCTATATAAATAACATCAATTTTCCCTGCAAAGCGTTTTTTCAAACTATGCAGAACGATAAGATTATTCCCTTTGATGATAAGATTATCAGTATCTTTTATCTCTTCCACGTTATGCTCGCCAGTTTCGTCATAGCGTTTAAAGTTTGTCAATACCTTATCATCCAGTAAACGATTAATTTCCGTTGGAGCAAGCGTTTCGTTAAAGAAAATCTCTTGACGTTTAGCATCGTCCTTAGTCTGTCCACCCTCAAGTATGCAATCTTTGTATGGAAAGCTCAATACAACATCATTGTTTTCAGACAGATACTTCTCACCTGTAGCTAACCCAATTTTAGTTTTATACGCGGTAAAGCTATCTGGTAAGAACTCCTTGTTGTTGAGAAACTGTAAAAAGACATCCTTCTTAAAGACGAGAATACCTGTCTCCAGCTTAGAAAAGAAGTGATTAGAGATTTTTTCATCACTCATCAAGAGACTGAGGAGTTCAGGATTATACTGTCGTGCTAATTCTGCCAGTTTATTTTTATTGAGTGCGCCTTCCACCATAAAGGTGCCATTTTGTGCCAGAAGCTGTTCCAGTTCTTGTTTCATATAAAGTTTACCTTTCAGTTATAATTTAGCGAAGGACTGATAGGATTCCTTTATTATGAATATAATAAAGGAAGGGTACCCTTCCTTTATTATGAATATAATAAAGGAAGGGTACCCTTCGGACTTTTCAAATTTTTCTGATTCTATTATAGCATATCTTGAGTCGGTTCTCACAATCTTCTTTTTACTTACCGACTCCCAATTTCTTCAAAAAACTAGAGATAGAAGCAAGCTATCTCCTTTTAATAATTTTAAGTTAGATTGGAAGCAAGTTGATGAGAAAAACTTTGAGATGTTTCATGATTCGAGTAACGATAAAATTCCTAAGATACACTTGTCTTCTTGAATATTCAGATGAAGTAAAATCTTTGAAGGTAGCAATCAACCTTATAGCCTAATTCACACTCTACAACACCATTGTCTGCCCATATATCAGATTTTTCTCCTCAAGATACTTTTTCAATTCGAATTTGGAAATTTATTTCCAGACTGTAAATTTTACATAAAAAAAGCTGGGCTTCCTTAACAAACAGACTAATCCTTCTCGAGTATTAACAAATTAATTAATAAAGAAATTATGAACGACTATAACGTTAAACAGAATTAATCAAACTTGGCAATAAAATCAACCAACAAAACTTTTGGGTATCGATTCCAGAATGGGGCTGCACCGAAGTTGTGGGATACCTACCAGCAATCAACTTACCAGTGTTTATTAACAATCTAACCGTTAAAACAGCGTTATTGATTTAGCGGTAATAAGTTTTGAGTAGTTCATCAAACACACTGAAGTTTATGAAATTAACACCACAGTAGAAATCATTCAGCAAATGGGTATGTTGCTGAACAAAAGTTTGTCTAATTGCTCAAAGAAAGTATCAGAGGTATTGATATTATACCATAAGGAACAGCCCTTGTTTCGTCCTACCCTTTTTTACATCTTTGATTATCAAAATAATCCCTTTTCCCAAAAATAATAGTATAATAGAGGTAGAATTTAGAATCGAGGTATGCCTATGGCTGTAAAATTTACAAAACGAGACGACTTGGACAAGATGTTTGAAGAGTTTGCTAAACTCCCTGATTTGAAGCAAGTTACTTTCCCTGATGATAAAGAGAAAAAAGCTAAAGCAGAAAAGAAAAACTAGATGACTGCTTTCCAACAACTCCCTTCTAGTGTGCTTCAGACTGGAGCCATTTTTCTCTCCATTATCATTGAAGCCCTCCCTTTCGTTCTGATAGGAAGTATTGTCTCAGGGCTGATTGAGGTTTATATCACACCTGAAAAGGTTTATCATTTTCTCCCTCGAAATCGTTGGGGGAGAATCTTTTTTGGGACCTTTGTCGGGATTCTTTTTCCCTCTTGTGAATGTGGAATTGTCCCCATTATCAATCGTTTTCTGGAAAAGAAGGTCCCCAGTTACACGGCCGTTCCCTTTCTCGTAACAGCACCTGTCATCAATCCCATTGTTCTCTTTGCGACCTATTCTGCCTTTGGCAACTCCTTCCATGTCGCCCTGTTACGAGCTCTGGGTTCCATTCTTGTAGCTGTGATACTTGGAATTTTTCTGGGATTTTTCTGGCGAGAACCGATTCAAAAAGAAAATCGTTTGGCCTGTCATGAGCACGATTTTTCTCATTTGAGTCCTGCAAAAAAAGTTTTTCAGGTCTTTGTGCAAGCCATTGATGAGTTTTTTGATACGGGACGTTATTTGGTATTTGGCTGTCTCTTTGCCTCTGTTATACAGGTCTACGTTCCAACTCGGATTCTGACCACTATCAGTGCAACACCTATTTTTGCCATCCTGCTCTTGATGCTTTTGGCCTTTCTTCTGTCGCTCTGTAGTGAGGCGGATGCCTTTATCGGGGCTTCTCTTCTCTCGAGTTTCGGATTGGCACCAGTTATGGCCTTTCTGGTGATTGGCCCAATGCTGGATATCAAAAATATTCTCATGATGAAAAATTACTTGAAAGCACGATTTATCAGTCACTTCATTACGATTGTGACACTCGTTGTCTTAGTCTATTCTCTCTTGATTGGAGTCATCCTATGATTCGATTTTTAGTTTTAGCTGGCTATTTTGAATTGACCATTTATCTCCATCTGTCGGGCAAATTAAACCAGTACATCAACATGCACTATTCCTATCTGGCCTATATTTCCATGGTGCTTTCCTTTATTTTGGCAATTGTTCAACTGTATATTTGGATGAAGCAAGTCAAAACCCATAGTCATCTGAACAGCCGATTAGCGAAGGTTACTAGTGTTGCTCTTCTGGCTATTCCTATTGTCGTCGGCTTAACTTTTCCAACTGTTAGCTTGGATTCTCAGACCGTTTCTGCCAAAGGCTATCATTTTCCCTTATCGGAAGGAACGGATCAAGCCATTCAGACAAGTGAAGGAACGACAAGCCAATATTTGAAACCAGATACCAGTTCTTATTTTTCAAAATCAGCCTATGAAAAGGAAATGCGAACTGCGGCGGATAAATACTTGTCCCAAGATAGCATTCAGATTACGAATGAAAACTATATGGAAGTCATGGAAGCTATCTACGACTATCCAGATGAGTTTGAGGGTAAGACAGTCCAGTTCACTGGCTTTGTCTATAATGACCCCAGTCATGCCAATAGCCAATTTCTGTTCCGCTTCGGCATTATTCACTGTATCGCGGATTCAGGTGTCTATGGATTACTGACCAAGGGAAATACCCGTCAGTATGAGAACAACACCTGGATAACAGCCAAAGGAAAACTGGTCAATCACTACCATAAAGAACTCAAACAAAACCTCCCAACCTTGGAAATCGAAAGCTTTACCAAAGTCGATAAACCAGAGAATCCCTATGTGTATCGCGTGTTTTAAAAAGAGACAATATCAGAGTTTCTGCATTACAGAATTCTAATATTGTCTCTTCATTTTTTTCTTATGCTCATTTCAATCCAACATACTAGCTTATTTTTTAATTTTTTCTCTAATAAAATGTTGAGAAACCCATTTAGAATAGCTTATCATTTTTTCATCAGTCAAAGCTCCTATCACTATAGTCACACACATATCAACAGCTTCTTCCGCAGAAAAAGAAAAGTAATAACCATTTAATTGTAAAAATTGAACCAAAACATAAAAGGCTGTTCGCTTATTGGCATTGGCAAAAACATACTTCTTTATCAATCAGACAAATAATATTGTTGCATTATCAAAAATTGTTGGATAAAAAGGTTTACTAAAAACAAATTGTTCTGGTAAGTTCACAATCATATTTAACGCTGAAGGACTAACTGTTTAAATTTGCTTATTTGGAGAATACCGTTGAATTACTAAAGTATTGATTTTTTCAATTTACTCTTCCGTTAAATATACTATCATTTTTCCACCAAAGCTTTGAAAACTTCATCGTATTCATCAAAAATTGTATCCAGTTTTAAATCAAAGGCATCATCAGAAACATAAGAAATCTGATGTCCAGACTCTTCGGGAATAAAGATAATTTCGTCACTTGGAATATTGAATTCACTGGGAATCGTAATGATAATTGAATGTCCTTGTTTTCTTGTTTTTGCTGCCATATGATTTCCTCCTTTGAAGTATTGTAACAAATAAGTACGGTAATTACAATGATAGTGTAAAACTGCTATCTCATATCAAATCTTAACCAAAATACTTTTGCATAAGTGATTTTTTCAAGGTTTCTAATTCTTCCAGAGATTTTTGAATTGTCAATTATGATTTTGCTCTTTATGTCATATATTAAATATTTGTTAGAGGATTTGCATTACCTTCAGTCCAAAGCATTTCCCACAACTGATCAATTTTATTTTTTAATTCACCTGTAATCATATAATCTCTTTTCTTTATTTTTTAAAGTTATTAATATCCCTATTTTAACAGATTTCGAACAAAGCTTCAATTAGGTTTATATCTATAAGAATTTCTTTCAAAAATAAAAAAAGCAAACACAAAATATGGTTCACTTTTTAAACATTCTACTCAGCATCCTTCCAATTCCGAGCAATTTCTTCATCCTTCTGGAGTTGATCTACCAGTTCTTCAACAGAGTCAAATTTGACCATTTCACGGACACGATCTAGCCAGTAGACAATAACTGTTTCACCGTAAATGTCATCTGAAAAATCAAAAATATTGACTTCAAAACGTGGCTCTTCTCCATCGAAAGTAACATTTTTCCCGACACTCGCCATTCCACGATATCTTTTACGCTGCACTTCAATATCGACTACGTAAACACCATCAGCTGGCATATAGGTTCGATCTCTTAAAACTAAGTTTGCTGTTGGGTAACCGATAGTCCGTCCACGTGCATTGCCATGAACAACCATTCCACGTGACGGTAGAGGAGTGCCAAGTAAATGACCAGCTTCCCTGACATCTCCATCAAGAATAGCTTGACGAATACGAGTAGAACTAATTTTCCCCTTTTCATCCTCAACAGGAGGAACAATGATGATTTCTCCATCAAAATAATCCTTCAAATCATCCGCAGTTTTCTTATCAGAACCAAACGTGTAATCAAATCCCGCTACAATAATCGCTGGTTTTAATGCTCTAACATAGGTATCAAAGAACTCTTGTCCCGTTAAACTAGCAAATTTACTACTAAAGTCAAGTAAGAAAAGAGCCTCTACTCCATGCCATTTCATCTTGTGCTCCCGTTCCTCGTGATTGACGATGTGAAGCATGAGCTCAGGTTGATAAGGTGGTAAGGCAGTTTTTGGCGACTCTGAC
>NZ_CAJZDT010000102.1:0-6767 GCF_915066115.1 uncultured Streptococcus sp.
TGTGGATGAATGCGGCGGGTGTGGCTTGTATGACGATAGAGGAGCTAGAAGGGGTTAAAAACTCAGTTGCAGGAACCTTTGTCACAAAGACAGCGACCTTGGACTTTCGTCAGGGAAATCCTGAACCGCGTTACCAGGATGTTCCACTTGGTTCTATCAACTCTATGGGATTGCCAAATAATGGCTTAGACTACTATCTGGACTATCTTTTGGACTTGCAGGAAAAAGAGCCAAACCGAACGTTCTTCCTATCTCTAGTCGGCATGTCTCCAGAAGAAACCCATACTATCTTGAAAAAAGTCCAAGAGAGTGATTTTCGTGGTCTGACTGAGCTAAACCTTTCTTGTCCAAATGTTCCAGGTAAACCTCAGATTGCCTATGATTTTGAGACAACAGATCGGATTTTGGCAGAGGTGTTTGCCTACTTCACCAAACCTCTGGGAATTAAATTGCCACCATATTTTGACATTGTTCACTTTGACCAGGCGGCAGCTATTTTCAACAAGTATCCGCTCAAGTTTGTCAACTGTGTCAACTCTATCGGAAACGGCCTTTATATAGAAGATGAGTCCGTCGTTATTCGTCCTAAAAATGGTTTCGGTGGCATTGGTGGAGAATATATCAAACCGACTGCGCTAGCCAATGTTCATGCCTTTTATCAACGTTTAAATCCTCAAATCCAAATCATCGGAACAGGTGGCGTTCTGACTGGTCGTGATGCCTTTGAACATATCCTCTGTGGAGCAAGTATGGTGCAGGTAGGAACCACCCTTCACAAAGAGGGAGTTGGTGCTTTTGATCGTATTACTAATGAACTGAAAGCAATCATGGCGGAAAAAGGGTACGAAAGCCTAGAAGATTTCCGTGGGAAATTGCGCTATATTGATTAAATTCATAAAAAAATCAGAAGAAAGGAAAGAAGATGCTAGCCATTGAAGAAAGTCAGAAGTTGACTTTATCAAATTTACCGAGCCTGAGCCTATTTACAGGGACAGATCAGGGTCAGTTTGAAGTTATGAAGAGTCAAGTATTGAAACAGATTGGTTATGATTCTGCTGACCTTAACTTTGCCTACTTTGATATGAAAGAAGTAGCTTACAAGGATGTGGAACTGGAGTTGGTCAGCCTTCCTTTCTTCGCGGATGAGAAAATCGTGATACTAGATCATTTTGTCGATATCACAACTGCTAAAAAACGCTTTTTGACAGATGATGAACTTAAGTCGTTTGAGGAATACCTTGACAATCCTTCCCCAACAACCAAGTTGATAATCTTTGCGGAAGGAAAGCTGGATAGCAAAAGACGGTTGGTTAAATTACTTAAGCGTGATGCCAAGGTTTTTGATGCAGTAGAAGCCAAAGAACAAGAACTGCGCCAGTATTTCCAAAAGTGGAGTCAGAAAGAAGGTCTGCAGTTTACTAATCATTCTTTTGAAAATCTCCTCATCAAGTCGGGTTTTCAATTTAGCGAAATCCAGAAAAATCTCCTCTTTTTACAGTCCTATAAGGAAGATTCTGTTATCGAGGAGGAGGATATTGTCAACGCAATTCCCAAGACCTTGCAGGACAATATTTTTGATTTAACTCAGTTTATTCTGACTAAAAAGATGGACCAGGCGCGCGATTTAGTTAGAGACTTGACCTTGCAGGGTGAAGATGAAATCAAGTTGATTGCAGTCATGCTGGGACAATTTCGGACTTTTACTCAGGTGAAAATTTTGTCGGAGTCTGGGCAAACGGAAACGCAGATTGCAAGTAGTTTAGGCAGTTTTCTCGGACGCAATCCTAATCCCTATCAAATCAAGTTTGCGTTGAGAGATTCGCGAGGACTTTCCTTGAGCTTTTTGAAGCAAGCTATTTCCTTTTTGATTGAGACGGACTATCAGATTAAAACAGGACTCTATGAAAAAGGTTTCCTTTTTGAAAAGGCACTCCTGCAGATTGCTAGTCAGGTAAATTGATACTATTTTTGAAACTACAACCCGCGTCAAAATTATCTTGTCGTGGTTTTCTTACTGATTTGCTTGTTTTATACTCAATGAAAATCAAAGAGCAAACTAGGAAACTAGCCGCAGGTTGCTCAAAGCACTGCTTTGAGGTTGTAGATAGAACTGACGAAGTCAGCTCAAAACACTGTTTTGAGGTTGTGGATAGAACTGACGAAGTCAGTAACCATACCTACGGCAAGGCAACGTTGACGTGGTTTGAAGAGATTTTCGAAGAGTATTACTCTCTTGTCACTTCTTTCTATTCTACCATAAAGTCCAGCCTTTGAAGAACTTTTACTAGAATACAAGGAGTCTGTCTCTATTTCCTATCTTGAACATTAAAAAAGAGGGAAATTCCCTCCTTACGAATTTAATTCTGCCAAGTCATCTAGATACTGGTTGTTAATGACTGCCAAGATATAGGCATCTGCCCTCAAGAGGTCACTAGGACCAAACTGGACATCCAAGGGTGAATTTTCTTGCTCACGAAATCCTAGGACATTGAGGTTATATTTGCCACGTAGATCTAGCTGGCTCAGACTTTGACCTGCCCAAACACTCGGAATTTTCATCTCTACGATAGACACATTTTTATCCAGCTGAAAGACATCTACATTGTTATGAAAGAGAATGGTCTGCGCTAGAGACTGCCCCATTTCATACTCAGGTGAAATCACCGAGTCAGCACCGATTTTTTCTAGCACCTTCTTAGCTGTCTGGCTTTTGACCTTGGCAATAACCCTTGGTACACCTAGACTCTTACAATGCATAACTGCAAGCACACTCGACTCCAGATTTTCCCCTGTTGCCACTACAACCGTATCACAGGTATCAATTCCTGCAGTTCTGAGGAGGTCCTCATCTGTGATATCGCCAACAACTCCACGCGCCAAAACTGGCTCAAATTGATTGATACGCTCGGCGTGGTCGTCAATGGCAATAATATTCATATTTTGCTTGGCTAGGGCCGTCAGGACACTACTCCCGAAAATCCCCAAACCTAAAATTCCAATCGTACGATCTGACATCATTCTTCCTTTCTTATCCAATACTAATATCTGCTTTCATATACTGAATCAAATCTTTCTTATCAGGCTGGTAGTCAGCTAGACTAACCAGCAAGGTCAAGGGACCGATACGGCCAATAAACATGAGCACCATGACAATGCTAAGAGCTAGCTTGCCCAATTCTGGTGTCAGATTTGCCGTCACCCCAACTGTCGCAAGGGCTGAAATGGTCTCAAACATGAGGTAGATAAATCGCGGTGTTCCTTCTGCCGTAATTCCCAACAACATCAAGCCCAACAAGAAGGTCATCAAAAAGATAATGAAGACACTAAAGGATTTTTGGACTGTTCGAGCCTCAATGGTTCTCTGCGCAACATTGGCATGAGGCAAGCCCAGCAATTCACTACGCGCAAAGACCAACAAGACAAAGAAAGTCGTAATCTTGAGCCCCCCAGCCGTCCCTCCAGGCGCTCCACCCAGAAACATCTGTAGGATATAGATAAACAAGGTCACAGGTCGAGCTTGAGTATAGTCAATAGAAGCAAAACCGGCCGTTCTCATGCTGACGGTTTGGAAAAAGCTGACCAGCACTTTCTCTGGCACACTGAGATTGCCAATGGTTCCTGGATTGTGCCACTCCGTAAAGAGTGTGGATACTGTCCCAAACAGCAAAATCCCTGCAGTCAAGAAGAGGACTAGTTTGGTGTGGAAACGCAGACGGCGTTTTTTCTTCTTGTCAAACTGGGTTGCCAAGTCAAACCAGACCATAAAGCCAAGACCACCTGTGATAATCAAGCCAGCAATAACCAGATTGATTAAGGGATCCGTCTGAAAAGCCACTAAACTGCTACTGCCGAAATTATCAAAACCAGCATTACAAAAGGCTGAAATTGCTAAAAAGATAGAGGTGAAAATGCCTCGTCCCCAGCCGAACTCAGGAATAAAACGGAAACTTAGTAGAAAGGCACCCAAGCCCTCCACTAGAAAAGTCGTCAAAAAGATGGAGCGCATAAAGGCCTTCAGCGACCGAGCCTCCCCGTAACTGAAGCTCTCCTGAATGGTTTCACGACTGCGAAGACTGAGCTTTTGCTTCCCCTGAATATAAAAGACCCCGATAAAAGTCATGAGTCCCAGACCACCGATCTGTATCAAGAGCATACAGATCAACTGCCCCCAGACATTATAGGTAGTAGCCACTGGTTGCGTAAAAAGGCCAGTCACACAGACCATAGACACCGTCGTAAAAAGATGGTCAAAATAAGTAGCCTGCGAACCACTCGCCTGAACAAAAGGCAAACTCAAAAGAAGAGAGCCTATAAAAATAACTCCAGCGAAACTTAAAAAGATGCGACGAGCTGGCGAAAGTCCGCCCAAGGCCCTTTCAATTTTTTTCACAAATAATTTGAATAACATATATCCATTGTACCATAAAAAGAAGGAGAGTAGCTATATCTGAAAGGCAATCTCAAGGCAGAGTTCCAAGGCCTTCTCGAAAGCTTCTGAACCCCAGTCACGACTATCGTACTGGTCCAAGTCTGCTAAGGAATCAGCTGTGAACAACAATTCTCCCCAGAGAACCCCACGCAGTTGGGCTACTGCCGCAAGCGCAGAACACTCCATCTCCACAACAGCACAGCCTTCCTCCTTGCGATAAGCCACCTTTTCAGCTGTTTCTCGGTAAAAACCATCTGTGGTCCAGGTCATAACTTCTTCATAGGGAATCCCTCTGGCCTCCAAAACTTGCTCAATAGCAGCAATAGCCTCTGGCTGCATTTCCATATAACGAGAAGGGGCCACATAGTGATAACTAGCTCCTTCATCTCGCAGAGCACGAACAGGGACTAGAAAGGCATTTTCTTCTATATCAGCCAGCACACCACAGGTACCAATAGAGATAATCTGCTCCACACCATAGCCAATCAACCAATCCATAAACTGGGTTGCTGGAGCGGAGCCGACAGGTGCCTGAGCCAGACAAATTCCCTCTCCCTTGTAGTTAACGACATAGACTGGATAGATCTTGGTGGCTGAAACGAATTCGCCGACACAGTCCGCCCCTACTTCCCTCGCATAACGGTCAATCTCCTCACCTAAAAAAGCATAGACACACTTCTTTGGCAATTTCAAATCCAGCCCCTCGTGATTGGGCATGATAACCGCCTGAGGATTATCATCAAACTCTAAAATAGGAATCGCGTGTTTCTGAATCATAACCTACCTCCTCTAATTTTGTACTATTGTATCAAAAGCTGACAGAGTGTCAAGGAGGAAGCTGATGCACTGAGAATAAAAACAATACAATCGCAACCAATCCCCTCCAAGTTAAAACAACTTACTTGACAAAAGCTTGACTTCATGGTTTAATATACCCCATAAGGGTATATTCGGAGGTGCCTATGTTTCACTTATTATTTACAAAAATTGACAGTATTTCTACCAGCGAGTTAGAAGCTAAACTCAGAGAACCGATTCAGCTACTGGATGTTCGGACACCAATGGAATTTCGTAGAGGTCATATCAAAAATGCCAAAAATGTTCCTCTAACCGAAATTGGTTCCTACACACCAACAACAAAAGAAACACTCTATGTCATTTGTCATTCTGGTGTGCGAAGCAAACTAGCTGCGAAAAGCTTAAGAAAAAAGGCTACGATGTCATCAATGTCCGAGGCGGTATGAGCGCTTGGACAGGAAAAGTCATCTAGAATCATAAAGGAGAAAGTCAATGAAAATTATCATTGTCGGAGGAGTTGCAGGCGGTATGTCAGCAGCAACCCGCCTCAGACGTCTCATGGAAGACGCTGAAATCACTATTTTTGAGAAAAGTCCCTTTGTTTCCTTTGCAAACTGCGGACTTCCTTACTATGTTTCAGGAGAAATTGCAAACCGTGATAGTTTATTGGTCCAAACTCCTGAAAGTCTCAAAGCACGCTTTAATCTGGATGTTCGTCCTTTCCATGAGGTCATCAGCATTTCGCCAGCAGAGCACACTGTGACTGTGCGACACGATGGACAGGAATTCACAGAAAGATACGACAAGTTGATCCTCTCCCCAGGAGCTAAACCATTTGTTCCTACCATTGAAGGTTTGGCAGAAACTAAGAATGCCTACACGCTCCGCAATGTTCCCGATCTCGATGAAATTATGGCAGCCTTGGACAATCATCCAAAAGAAGCTGTCGTTATCGGTGCAGGCTTTATCGGGCTTGAAATGACTGAAAATCTTGCGAAACGTGGATTGCAAGTTACCATCATTGAGAAAGCACCCCATGTCTTGCCACCATTAGATCAGGAAATGGCAGCCTTTGTCCAGGAAGAATTGGTTAAAAACGGCGTTCGCGTTATCACTTCTCAGTCTGCGACTCGATTTGAAGACCAAGGAAAAGTCATCGTTCTCGAAAACGGTCAAAAGATCACTTCTGACCTCACCATCCTTTCTGTTGGTGTTGAACCTGAAAATGGACTAGCCAAAGCTGCGGGGATTGAACTGGGACTCCGTGGTGGAATCCTGGTCGATGAACATTATGAAACCAGCCAAAAAGATATTTTTGCAGTTGGTGATGCCATCGTCGTCAAGCAAGAGATTACGGGCCAAGATGCTCTCATCTCTCTCGCTTCTCCTGCCAATCGTCAGGGACGCCAAGTCGCGGACGTCATCGCAGGACTCGGTCGTACAAACAAGGGCAGTATCGGTACTGCTATCGTTCGTGCCTTTGATATGACAGCTCCTGCGTGCCGCATCAGTGGACAGCTGCGTAGGACGCATCACATTA
>NZ_CAJZDT010000103.1:0-6731 GCF_915066115.1 uncultured Streptococcus sp.
TAAAGACTTTTTTTCCAGTTTCTTTGGTATCATATTTGAAAGACGCTTTCCCCAACCTCTTTCTTTGATTGATGAAAAGGTATGCTAATAAGAGAACTGATAATGATAAAAAATTTTTCGATTAGACGCAAAATGCTTGACTTGGAGTCAACTCAAAATTATATAATAAGATAAGTGAGTTAGAATAGCTTAAATTCAGTGAATGAGAGGAGGTTAGTGTATGAATATTAAATCTGCTAGTGACTTGTTGGGAATTTCAGCGGATACGATTCGGTACTATGAACGGGTTGGTCTTGTGCCACCGATTACTCGAACTGCAACTGGAATTCGTGATTTTCAAAATCAGGATATCGAAGCGTTGGAATTTATTAAGTGTTTCCGTTCGGCGGGTGTCTCTGTGGACAGTTTAGTTGACTATATGTCGCTCTACCAAAAGGGGGATGAAACGAGAGAGGAAAGGCTTGGTATTTTAGAAGACGAAAAGAAAAGATTAGAGGAGCGCTTGTCTCAGTTACAGACGGCTTTAAATCGCTTAAATATCAAAATTAAACTTTATAAGGAAGGGAAATTTTAAATGAAATCAGCAGTATATACAAAGGCGGGTCAGGTTGGACTTGCTACAATTGAACGTCCGCAAATTATAGACGCAGATGATGTGATTATTCGTGTAGTTCGCGCGTGCGTTTGCGGATCGGATTTGTGGAGGTACCGTAATCCAGAAACGAAAGCTGGACACAAAAATAGTGGACACGAAGCGATTGGGATTGTCGAAGAAGCTGGGGAAGCCATTACGACGGTGAAACCAGGTGATTTTGTCATTGTCCCTTTTACTCATGGATGTGGTGAGTGTGATGCCTGTCTTGCTGGCTTTGACGGTTCTTGCGACAATCATATTGGTAATAACTTGGGAGGCGATTTTCAGGCGGAATATATTCGTTTTCACTATGCAAACTGGGCGCTGGTTAAAATCCCTGGACAACCTTCTGACTATACAGAAGGTATGCTAAAGTCCCTCTTGACTCTTGCTGATGTCATGCCTACAGGCTATCATGCGGCGCGTGTTGCAAATGTTCAAAAAGGGGACAAGGTTGTTGTTATCGGTGATGGGGCTGTTGGTCAATGTGCTGTCATCGCAGCTAAAATGCGTGGAGCATCGCAAATTATCCTTATGAGTCGTCATGAAGACCGTCAAAAGATGGCCATGGAGTCAGGTGCGACAGCGGTTGTAGCTGAGCGAGGTCAAGAAGGTATTGCCAAGGTGCGTGAAATTCTCGGTGGCGGAGCGGATGCAGCACTTGAATGTGTTGGTACGGAGGCTGCTGTAGAACAGGCGCTAGGCGTTCTTCATAATGGAGGGCGTATGGGATTTGTAGGAGTCCCACACTATAATAATCGTGCTCTTGGTTCGACATTTATGCAAAATATCTCTGTAGCAGGTGGGGCAGCTTCTGCGACAACATACGATAAGCAATTTTTACTAAAAGCCGTTCTTGATGGCGATATCAACCCAGGCCGTGTCTTTACTTCAAGCTATAAATTAGAAGATATTGATCAAGCTTATAAAGATATGGATGAACGTAAGACCATTAAGTCTATGATTGTGATGTAGTAAAAAAGAAAATCCTAATGGAGATGTGAGACTCTCTATTAGGATTTTTTGTCATGTTTAATTTGTGGAGTTATGGCAGAGTACTCTCTCTTAAAGTCAATCTGGTTCCCAACATGGTTAGGCTAGGGATTTTGCGACCGTGGAGTACTTCCTTATTAAGAATATCCATGCCTGCTCTGCCCATTTCTTCGGTATAGACGGTGATGCTGGAGAGGGGAGGATAGACTTGCTTGGTCAGACTAGTGTCGTTAAAGGAAATGAGGCTGACGCGGTCTGGTAGGCTGATTCCAGCTTCTTGGAGGGAACGGAGGGCACCGATAGCTAAACTATCGCTGGCTGCGAAAAAGGCTGGTGGGAGTTGGTCTCCTAAACTCTGAATGGCCTCTTTCATTAAGTCATAGCCAGACTGGGCAGTAAAGCTTCCTTGAAAGACTAGTTCATCATGATAGATTCCCTTTGCTTGACTGTAGTTTCTGAAATTTTCCAGCCGCTTATCCTCAATGATTTCTTCTTGGTCGGTTGTTTCCTCAAGCCCTGTTAGAATCCCGATACGATCCATTCCTTGACTGAGGAAATAATCGATAACCTGTTTCATAGCAGTGTAAAAAGCCGTGATAATGCAGGTATGTCCCATGGAAAGTGTATCGCTATCTAAAAATACAAGAGGCTTTTGGTATTCTTCAAAGGCAGAAATCTGAGCTCGGCTAAACTTTCCGATGCAGAGAATCCCAATCACTTCCTCGCTTAATGTAAAAGGATGGTCATTAAAATAGCGCAAGATATCATAGTCCAACTCTTGGGCTCTTTTTTCAATACCGAGACGAATCTGGTAGTAGTAGAGGTCGTCTAGTTCCCCCTGCTCGCTGATCCATTGGATAATGGCAATCTTCTGCTTGGGCTTGTGGGATTCGCCTGTCTTGAGGTGCTTGGTATAGCCCAGCTCTTCAGCGACAGTTAAAATACGGTGTCTGGTTTCTTCTGTAACAGATAGACTCTGGTCGCGATTGAGGACACGAGATACGGTCGCGATAGAGACAGAGGCTAGCTGTGCAATGTCTTTTAAGGTAGCCATAAATCCTCCTTGATTAGATTAGTATATCATATTTTTCTGTATTTTACTGATACTTTAGTAAAATTTTAGTAAAAAGGATTGACCTTGGAAAATCCCTTGGATACAATAGAAGAAAACGATTACACGTTAAGGTGACTTAACGGACAGTCAAAGGAGAATTCATATGACACAACATCTTACTGCTGAAGCTCTTCGTAAAGACTTTCTTGCTGTTTTTGGTCAAGAAGCAGACCAAACATTCTTTTCACCAGGTCGTATCAATTTGATTGGTGAGCACACAGACTACAACGGTGGGCACGTTTTTCCTGCTGCTATTTCCTTAGGAACTTACGGTGCAGCTCGTAAGCGTGACGACCAAATTTTACGTTTCTACTCAGCTAACTTTGAGGAAAAGGGCATTATCGAAGTGCCTTTAGCGGATCTCAAGTTTGAAAAAGAGCACAACTGGACCAATTATCCAAAAGGAGTTCTTCATTTCTTGCAAGAAGATGGGCATGTGATTGACAAAGGGTTTGATTTTTATGTTTATGGGAATATCCCAAATGGTGCTGGCTTGTCTTCTTCAGCATCCTTGGAACTTTTGACAGGGGTAGTGGCAGAACATCTCTTTGATTTAAAATTAGAGCGTCTCGATTTGGTTAAAATCGGAAAGCAAACAGAAAACAATTTTATCGGAGTCAACTCTGGTATCATGGACCAGTTTGCTATCGGTATGGGAGCTGACCAACGTGCTATTTACTTAGATACCAATACTTTAGAATACGATTTGGTGCCACTTGATTTGAAGGACAATGTCGTTGTTATCATGAACACTAACAAACGCCGTGAATTAGCGGACTCTAAATACAATGAACGCCGTGCTGAGTGTGAAAAAGCAGTGGAAGAATTGCAAGTTGCCTTAGATATTCAGACCTTGGGTGAATTGGATGAGTGGGCCTTTGACCAATATAGCTATCTGATTAAAGATGAAAATCGTTTGAAACGTGCTCGTCATGCTGTGCTTGAAAACCAACGTACCCTCAAAGCTCAAGCAGCCCTTCAAGCAGGAGATTTGGAAACATTTGGTCGTTTGATGAATGCTTCTCATGTTTCTCTTGAACATGACTATGAAGTAACTGGTTTGGAATTGGATACCCTTGTTCACACAGCTTGGAATCAAGAAGGCGTTCTTGGTGCTCGCATGACAGGGGCAGGTTTTGGCGGATGTGCCATTGCCTTGGTGCAAAAAGATGCTGTTGATGCCTTTAAGGAAGCTGTAGGCAAACACTACGAGGAAGTAGTTGGATACGCTCCAAGTTTCTATATCGCTGAAGTTGCAGGTGGCACTCGCGTCCTTGACTAGTCAAAAGGAGGCTTTATGGTGACCTTAGTAGATAAATTTGTAACACATGTCATTTCTGAAAGTTCATTTGAGGAAATGGATCGAATCTACCTGACCAATCGTGTCTTGGCACGAGTGGGAGACGGTGTTTTGGAAGTTGAGACGGATCTGGATAAAGTGATTGACCTCAAGGACCAGCTGGTTGAGGAAGCCGTTCGATTAGAGATGATTGAGGATAGTCAGACTGCACGTGAAATCCTTGGTGCTGAACTGATGGACTTGGTGACTCCTTGTCCGAGTCAGGTCAATCGTGACTTCTGGGAAACCTATGCCCACTCTCCTGAGCAATCTATAGAGGATTTTTACCAACTCAGTCAGAAAAATGACTACATCAAACTCAAGGCCATTGCTAAAAATATTGCTTATCGTGTTCCATCTGATTACGGTGAACTTGAAATTACCATCAACCTCTCTAAGCCTGAAAAGGATCCCAAAGAGATTGCGGCAGCCAAGTTGGTGCAAGCTAGTAATTATCCTCAGTGTCAGCTTTGTCTAGAGAATGAGGGCTACCATGGTCGGGTTAACCATCCAGCTCGCAGCAATCACCGAATTATCCGCTTTGAAATGGCGGGTCAGGAGTGGGGGTTCCAGTATTCGCCCTATGCTTATTTTAATGAGCACTGTATCTTTTTAGATGGTCAGCATCGTCCCATGGCCATTAGTCGTCAGAGCTTTGAGCGTCTGCTGGCTATCGTAGAGCAGTTTCCGGGCTATTTTGCTGGCTCTAATGCCGACTTGCCGATTGTGGGGGGGTCTATTCTAACTCATGATCATTATCAGGGAGGCCGTCACGTATTTCCTATGGAATTGGCTCCCTTGCAAAAGACCTTCTGTTTTACTGGTTTTGAGCAGGTCAAGGCTGGGATTGTCAAGTGGCCCATGTCTGTCCTACGTTTGACTTCGGATTCCAAAGAGGATTTGATTAACTTGGCTGATAAGATATTACAGGAATGGCGTCAGTATTCAGATCCTGCAGTGGAGGTTTTGGCAGAGACAGTCGGGACACCGCATCACACCATCACACCCATTGCCCGCAAACGCGATGGACAGTTTGAGTTGGACTTGGTTCTGAGGGACAATCAGACATCACCAGAACATCCTGATGGCATCTATCATCCTCACAAGGATGTCCAACATATCAAGAAGGAAAATATCGGCTTGATTGAGGTCATGGGCTTGGCAATCTTGCCACCACGTCTGAAAGAAGAAGTGGAGCAAGTCGCTAGCTATCTCGTGGGAGAAGCTGTTACAGTTTCCGATTATCATCAGGAATGGGCAGACCAACTTAGAGCCCAATATCCAGCCCTAACAGATAAAGAAAAAGCCCTTGAAATCGTCAAGGACTCTGTTGGTGCTATCTTTGCGCGTGTGCTTGAGGACGCAGGAGTCTACAAGCAGACAGAACAAGGACAGGCAGCCTTTATGCGCTTTGTGGAGCAGGTCGGAATTTTGCCAGACTAGGAGCTTTCTCCTTGCACAGTCCTATAAAAAGTAGTATCATAGTGTCGTTTGAAATATCAGGAGGAAACGATGAAAGACTTTCATTTTGACGCTATATCTGCCTTTGAAAATTACGAAATTGAACAAATGAGAGATGGTCACGTTGTGGTGACGACCAAAGTAGTGGACTCGTCTCTCAACTACTATGGCAATGCCCATGGTGGCTATCTCTTTACCCTTTGCGACCAGATCAGTGGTTTGGTGGTCATATCTCTGGGGCTTGATGGAGTGACGCTCCAGTCTTCTATCAACTACCTCAAAGCAGGAAAACTCGACGATGTGCTGACCATTAAAGGAGAATGTGTCCACCAAGGACGCACAACTTGCGTCGTGGATGTCGATATTACCAATCAAGAAGGCAGAAATGTCTGCAAGGCAACCTTCACTATGTTTGTCACAGGCCAACGGTCAGAAGACAGACAGGTAAGGATATAGATATAGATAAACAAAAAGAGGCTCGCACCTCTTTTTTAGTTTCAGATAAATCAATCAATTTCTTTAATAAACTTAGCAATTTCCTTTACAATCTCAGTAACCAAAGCATTTCCCATAAAAAACTTTCTCATTTTATCAGATACCTCTACAATAGAACCATCAGATAATTTCTTTTTAGCTGTCCAATCATCTGGGAAATCTTGAAGTCGTTCAGCTTCAATGGGGGGAATTAATCTATATTTATTATTTACAAATAATAAATATGTAGAACGATTAACTGTTCCTTTGATGTTGAAAAAATTCAGGTATTAACAGGTTTTAACGAGAAAAAGCAAGAGGCTTTAAGAGAAAAGAATATTCAAGCAGTGAAAGTTTTTAACGATTTTCTTCTTCATACGATGGAGTGTCAAAATCAAGGTATTGATTTCAGAAGTTCCAGAAACGGAGCAGATTTAGATACTGCTGTAATGGAAGTTTTAGATTTGAATGAAGAATAATATATTTTGCATAAACAAACCATTATAAGGCGTTTAGAGCGTGAACGAAATAAGCGTTCCGTTTAATCTCAAGACCTATTATGGGTCTTTTTTGTTATGTAGAGTATCTTCAAATTGCATTCTATGATATAATGTTACTTATGGAACTAGTGCAAACAAATAAAATGGTTTTACAGCCATTCACCAAGTGGACTGGTGGAAAACGGCAATTATTACATGCCCTGTAGCCACTCATGA
>NZ_CAJZDT010000104.1:0-6697 GCF_915066115.1 uncultured Streptococcus sp.
CGATTGCAACAAGTCACTTTCTCAAATTGATACTTTTAAAAGTCACATTGAAAACAACAGTGAAAAAGGACGAATCCTTGATTTTATGAGTTTAGTGAATAGTGAATATCCAATAGATGAACACTTCAACTATCAAGACTACCTAAAAAACGCTGATATTCCAGCCAGCTATGAAAACTACGTTAAAGAAATAGCTACAAATTTTTATAATGAAAACAAAAAAAATAACATTATCTAATGATAGTGTTATTTTTTCTATTTCCGAACAAATTTCAAATACTTGGTTATCCACTTTGACCTAAAAAACGAATTAAATATCCAATAACATTTAATTTTCCTTCGTTTTTTACTCTAAAATAACTGTCCCCCAAAATTCATTATTACAAGTTACAAATAAAGAATTGTTTAAATTCCCAGTAAAAAATCCCCCACCTTTTTTATTGAAATCAAATTCAACAAAATAGACTTCTAAATCTCCTTCATATTCTTTCTTAACTGTCATATCTGAGCCAGCTTCCATTTCTTCTAGCTGATCCGAATACTCCTTCAGAAAATCTCTCACAAAATAATTAAATTTTGAAATCATGTTTTTGGGAACTCTATCCTGATAACTTATTTCTTTAATTTCCATATTCTATTTCCTTAACTAACCAGCAATAATTTCCAAAAATCTTATCTCTTAAGCTGGTAAGATATCACATTTAATTTATCTAATAACTATTTCAATATTGTCATCTGAAACTGATTTAATCGTCAAAATTCCATCAATATATGTCATTCGATAATAAGACGAGCCATACGAAAGATATAGACCTAAATCCTTAAAGTTTGTGTACCCTGCCTCATCCCAGGAAATATCCACTCGCATGTAAATATTACAGTCAAAAGCTGCCACATTAATTATATCATTAACTATCAAATTTCCATTTTTTATAACCGAAACATTTTTTGGCAAAGTTAAAGTTCCATTATCTTTTAGATAATCCAAAACAGCACGCATACTTTCTCGCTCTTCAGCAATCGGAAGTCTATCACTCATTTTAATTATTCTCCTTTTTTGTTAAAATTTCAAAATTTTCATCATCTAAAGGTAAATTATATCTTCTTACTTTTTTTCCAAAACAGCAACAGCCTTATCAAGATATAAAACCATATCCTACAAATACGCTATATCAGTTTCAAGAGATTGACTTCTCATAAATAACCTCTCTATCATTCAAAAAATTTTTCTTAACTAACTTCCCAATATTCGTTTTAGGAGAAAGTAAATCACTAACCAATAGAATATCTATATTACCATCAAAAATAGTTAAAAGCCTACCATATACATCAAAATATATCGAATCATCCTCTAACTCCAAAGCAATATCAATATCACTTTTTCCATCAGCTTCACCCCTAGCATAAGAGCCAAATAGATAAATTTTAGATAAATCATATTGTTTAGCAACAGGAACAATTTTTTCCTTTATCTGATCTATTGTATAAACCATTGCTTCTATCCTTTTTTAATATTGTCAATACATTACAATCATATCCCTATTAAATACAGGCTTTAAATTTAAACTTGCAACTTCTTCTCTAATGCTTGTGCCAAAACTTCTGAATAGTTAATCTTTTCTCGATCAGCAAGACGAACTAGCCATTCAGGAACGGTCACGTTCTTTCTAATCGCCTTGTTACTTCTCACAAAAGGCGCAGGATCTACTTGAATCATTGATACAAAACCATCTGAAACTTCAATCTTTAAAATATCACTTGGAGTAGGCAACGCCATCCCTTCATCGATATAAGAAGCTAAAACATTTTCAAGCATTTCTCGAGCATTTTTCATCGCTTCATCGATATTTTTTCCTTCTGTACCACCGCCAAATTCTGGGAATTCTACCCAATATCCTGTTCCTTCTTTATGAAAAATAGCTGGATATGTTTTTAACATTCTACTACCTCCAACATTCTACTACCTCTTATGTAAAAAGACTTAGGAAAGTAAAAATTACAATCCTAAATCTTTGAGAATCTTTCTTTCTAATCCCTTTCCCAAATCTTCATTTCCATGAACTGGAATCGTAACGAGATAAGAAAAACCCTCTTTCTTAAAATGATGATGACTTCCTCTTTGACGAACTTCAACCCATCCATTCTCAAGAGCTAGTTTCACCATTTCTTTACCTGTAAGTGGCATATATAGTCGTTACCTCCTTACACTTACTATTATACGCATTATATGTATGAATGTCAAATTAAAACAAAACACTTTTTTTCTCAATAACTACAAAATAAAATAGACCAGCTTCCTGATCTACTTTATTCTATATTCATTGACTTTTGGTCAAATTTTGGTCACACTTTGGTCAAAGATTCCAAAAATACTAACCTATTTTAAAAAACTAAATTGTGATGATTGCCCATAAACAAACACTTTGAATATTCTTTACGCTTCTTTACGCTTCCCAAAATGCCCCCTGCAGGAATCGAACCTGCAACTACTCCTTAGGAGGGAGTTGTTATATCCATTGAACTAAGGGAGCTAGATAAAAACTCTGCTGAAGAAGCAGAGTTTTTTAGTCGAATTAACGACGGATTTCTTTGATACGAGCTGCTTTACCTTGAAGAGCACGCAAGTAGTACAATTTCGCACGACGTACTTTACCGTAACGAACAACTTCGATTTTTTCAACACGTGGAGTGTGGATTGGGAAGATACGTTCAACACCTACACCGTTAGAGATTTTACGAACTGTGTAGTTTTCTGAGATGCCAGCACCTTTACGTGCGATAACAACACCTTCAAAAATCTGGATACGTTCACGGTTACCTTCGACAACTTTCGCGTGTACACGAACAGTGTCACCAGGACGGAATGATGGGATATCTGTACGAAGTTGACCTTCAGTCAAGCTTTGGATTAATGGATTCATTTTATTCTCCTATCTTTGTCAATCTTGAGGAATCTTCCTCAGCGGATAAACTGTATTTTTGTGCGTCCATTACACACAAGATACAGTTTACCAAATTTCCACAAAAAAGTAAAGAAATTTACAACAGAATTCCTAAAAAAATCGCAACCAAACCACCTAGGTAGGTCAAAGCCAGATAAGAATAAAAGACCTTCTTATCACTTAGCAACCTTTGGAGTTCGTCATTCAAGGTCGAAAAAGTTGTCAAACCTCCACAAAATCCTGTTGCCAGAATAGCATAGACTTCCTTGGACTCAATATGATTGTAGAATAAGCCAATCAAAAAACAACCTAAAAGATTAGCTATGAGCGTTCCGAGAGGCAATTTAGATGCTTGATTATAGCGAGAAAAGAAATACCGCACGAGCGCTCCTAAGCCACAAGCAATTGCAAGATAGATGATTACCATTTCTTCCTCCCCAAATAGTAAGCCAAGAGCAAACCTCCTCCGATGCTCAAAAACAAATACAGGACTAAACTAAGATAACGCCCTGTATCAAGCAGTTTTACAGCATCAAGCATGAGACTAGAAAAGGTTGTTAATCCACCGCAAAAACCTGTACCCAGTGCTAAAATCAAGCCCTTACTAGTCCCCTTATAGACCAGAAAGCCTTTTACCAGATAAACCAAGCAGAAAATTCCCAGATAGTTGACAAAGAGAGTTCCCCAAGGAAAATCTGGACTGGCTGGTAACCAAGTGGAAACTAGATAGCGAATCAATCCGCCCACCATAGCAGCTAGAAAAATTCCTAGCGGATAAAATTGTTCTTTTTTCATTTGATGTTTTGATCCTGATAATCACGCGAACGTTTGAGTATGTCAGAAAAAGTCGCGACAATAGTCTCCTGATAGAGCTTGTCCTCTACACGACTTCTAACCTTTTCAAAAATAACTTCTTCTCTCTTGGTATCTAAAATCGGCTTACCTGATGCCTTCTTATAGGCAACTACTCCCTCAACCAAATGCATTCGTTCTTCTAACAGTTTGACAATTTGGTCGTCGATTTGATCAATTTCTTGACGAATAATATCTAAATCCATACAGTCTCCTCCTTTATTTGAATTATTGTATCAAAAAGCCACCAAATAGGCTAGTAAAATCCCAACTCACGATAAGAAAAATGCACTGATTGATTGCATCAGCGCACTTTTATGCTTATCCTAATTTAGCAGCCAATTCTTCTGCGAATTGTTCCAAGCGTTCAATATCTTCTTCCTCGGCAGAAAGGTCAACTTTAACACACTCTGAACCTTTTTCTGCCCCTGTTGACACAAAGACACGGTCAAAGTCATCAACAGCCTTACAGAATTCATCGTAGAAGGTATCTCCTGAACCAACCACTCCGTAGATTTTGCCATTCAAGTTGAGGTCTGCTAAGTCTTCGTAGAAGTCCATCATCTCATCTGGCAATTCTCCATCACCATATGTATAGGTCGCAACGATAGCGATGTCTGATTCCAAGAAGTCTGAAGCGTCAACAGTTGTACATTCATCAACATCGACATCCAAGCCCAAGTCACGTAATTTGTCTGCTACAATATCTGCAATTTCTTCGGTATTACCGGTCATACTGGCAAATACAATTTTTGCTAATGCCATATCGTCCTCCTCAATTTATCTTTCTCCATTATATCACATCTTTTTCATTTTAAAAATAAAAATTCTTGTGCTACAATGAAATGAGAAAGAATTGAGGTTATTTATGGACATTTGCCATCAAATTTTAGAAAAAATTAAAGAATACGACACGATTATCATTCACCGCCATATGAAACCAGACCCTGATGCCTTGGGAAGTCAGGTAGGTTTAAAAGCCTTGTTGGAGCATCATTTTCCAAAAAAAACCATCAAAGCCGTTGGTTTTGATGAACCAACTCTTACTTGGATGGCTGAAATGGATCATGTTGAAGATAGTGCCTACCAAGGCGCCCTTGTCATCGTCTGTGATACGGCGAATACTGCTCGTATTGATGATAAGCGCTATAGTCAAGGTGATTTTCTCATTAAGATTGACCATCATCCAAATGATGATGTATACGGTGACCTATCTTGGGTGGATACTAGTTCAAGTAGCGCTAGTGAGATGATTACCCTATTTGCCCAAACAACCCAACTGGCCCTGTCAGATCGTGCTGCGGAGTTGCTCTTTGCAGGAATTGTTGGTGATACAGGTCGTTTCCTCTACCCTTCTACCACTGCACGCACCCTCCGCCTGGCTGCCTCTCTGAGAGAACAGAACTTTGACTTTGCGGCTCTCACTCGCAAAATGGACACTATGAGCTACAAAATTGCGAAACTTCAAGGCTACATCTACGACCATCTGGAAGTGGATGAAAATGGTGCAGCGCGCGTTATCCTGAGTCAAGAAATCTTGAAACAATTCAATGTGACCGATGCTGAAACTGCGGCTATTGTGGGGGCACCTGGACGCATTGACAGTGTGAGTCTTTGGGGAATTTTTGTGGAACAGGCTGATGGCCACTACCGCGTTCGCTTACGCAGTAAAATCCATCCTATCAATGAAATTGCCAAGGAACATGATGGTGGAGGCCAC
The DNA here is from genome assembly GCF_915066115.1 of uncultured Streptococcus sp. GTDB lineage: Bacteria > Bacillota > Bacilli > Lactobacillales > Streptococcaceae > Streptococcus. The sequence goes on from NZ_CAJZDT010000104.1 coordinate 5,515, forward strand.
CCCCTAGCAAGTGGTGCCAATTCCTATAGCCTAGAGGAAAACGAAATCATCTACCAAAAGTTAAAAAACTTGCTTAAAAACTGATAAAATACTTGCCAAACTTTTCAGAATCTGATAGACTAGTATGGTAACAATCTATGGCTCGCAAAGAGACCATGGCAGAAAGGAAATATTGCAAAATGAAAAAAGATATCCATCCAGAATATCGCCCAGTTGTCTTCATGGACACAACTACTGGTTACCAATTCCTTAGCGGTTCAACAAAACGCTCTAACGAAACAGTTGAGTTCGAAGGCGAAACTTACCCATTGATCCGTGTGGAAATTTCATCAGACTCACACCCATTCTACACTGGACGTCAAAAGTTCACTCAAGCAGATGGACGCGTGGATCGTTTCAACAAAAAATACGGTCTCAAATAATCAACCGCATTTATTGCTTAAAAACGTTGATACAAAGCCTTTTCCAAGAAGTTGGAATTGGCTTTTTTTGTTTTTGGTACCGTCTTGGAAAACTAACCTTTTGCACTATCCAGGTAATCTACAAATTTTGTGATAGCTTTCTTCTCTCCTACTACTGTAGAATGGCTATAAGTATCCAAGGTCATCTGACTACTTGCATGCCCTAACCTTTTGGCTGCATTAACAGGATCTACACCCGTTTCAATCATCAAGATAGCATGAGTATGTCTGAAGCCATGAGGAGTTATATTCTTCAAGTCATTTTCCCTGATAATGGGCTATTGATAGTGCGGTAGCTGACATCCAACTGCCTTGTTAGGTATTGCATAGCGAGATTTTCAATCATCATTTTTTCAATTTTTCGTCCAGAGAAAATCCCTTGTGAATAGGCAAATAGAAAAATGGATACAAGCATTTTAGAGTGATAAGACGGGCGACTAAAGGCATGATAGAAGGCGTGGAAGTGACAATCTTCCAAGGTATTCACTACTTTTCAATAGTAAAGACGAGATGGTCTTGTGGCAAGAAAGAACGGATTTCTAGTGGTAAAGTTGTTTGATTTGTGTTATAGTGAATATGCATGGGATATCCTTTCTAAATGGTTTATTAAGCAATTTTATTTTGGTAAGACTATCGCAACCATGTAAAAAAGCAACGGCAAATCCGTTGCTTTTTTTGGAGACAAGAGACTATTGTCCCAGACTCTTTTTCTTGATTAAAAT
>NZ_CAJZDT010000105.1:0-6561 GCF_915066115.1 uncultured Streptococcus sp.
CCTGACAGGAGGCTATGTTCACGTCCCTGTCTTAAAGGATGTATCTTTTACAGTTGAAAGTGGGAAATTAGTTGGTTTGATTGGACTAAATGGTGCTGGTAAATCAACTCTTTTTAACACTATTGCTGGAACCTTATCACTAACCAGTGGGACAATTCGTATCTTAGGTGAAGATGTTACCAAATTTTCACCAGAGAAGAGAGCCAAGTATCTGTCTCGTGTTTTCCAAGATCCCAAGATGGGGACAGCTCCTCGTATGACAGTAGCTGAAAATCTTTTGATTGCCAAGTTTCGTGGTGAAAAGCGTGGATTGTTACCAAGACGTCTGGCTAGCTATAAGGATGAGTTTCAGACGACTATTGAAAAAGTAGGAAACGGTCTTGAGAAACATTTGAACACACCGATTGAGTTCTTATCAGGTGGACAAAGACAGGCCTTGAGCCTCTTGATGGCAACCTTGAAGCGTCCTGAATTACTCTTGTTGGACGAGCATACTGCAGCCCTGGATCCAAAGACCAGTGTGGCACTCATGGAATTGACAGATGAATTTGTCAAGAAAGATCAGTTGACAGCACTTATGATTACCCACCACATGGAAGATGCTCTCAAATATGGCAATCGTTTAATTGTCATGAAAGAAGGACGAATTATCCAAGATTTGAACCAAGAAGAAAAAGCAAAAATGAAAATCTCTGATTATTATCAACTCTTTGAATAAAGTAGGGAAAATGAGTGAAATGGTTTACTTTTTTTCTGAAATAAAGTATACTATATAAAGTAAACTATGATAACATGGAGGTATTGTGTATGGTTGACAAACAAGTCATTGAAGAAATCAAAAACAATGCCAACATTGTGGAAGTCATAGGAGATGTGATTTCTTTACAAAAGGCAGGACGGAACTATCTAGGGCTCTGTCCTTTTCATGGTGAAAAAACACCTTCTTTCAACGTTGTAGAGGACAAGCAGTTTTACCACTGTTTTGGTTGTGGTCGCTCAGGTGACGTCTTTAAGTTCATCGAGGAGTACCAAGGGGTTCCCTTTATAGAGGCTGTCCAAATCTTAGGTCAGCGTGTTGGGATAGAGGTGGAAAAACCGTTTTATAGTGAGCAGAATCCAGCCTCGCCTCATCAAGCTCTTTATGATATGCACGAAGATGCAGCCAAATTTTATCATGCTATTCTCATGACAACGACCATGGGGGAGGAGGCCAGAAACTACCTTTATCAGCGTGGTTTGACAGATGAAGTGCTCAAGCATTTTCGGATTGGTTTAGCACCTCCAGAACGAAACTATCTCTATCAACGTTTGTCTGGTCAGTATCGTGAAGAGGATTTCCTGGATTCAGGGCTATTTTACCTCTCAGATGCCAATCAATTTGTAGACACCTTTCACAATCGGATTATGTTTCCCTTGACCAATGATCAGGGAAAGGTCATTGCCTTCTCAGGTCGTATCTGGCAGAAAACGGATTCACAAACTTCTAAGTATAAAAATAGCCGATCGACTGCAATTTTTAACAAAAGTTACGAATTATATCATATGGATAGGGCAAAAAAATCTTCTGGTAAAGCCAGTGAGATTTACCTCATGGAAGGGTTCATGGATGTCATTGCAGCCTATCGGGCTGGAATCGAAAATGCTGTGGCGTCTATGGGAACGGCCTTGAGTCGTGAGCATGTTGAGCATCTGAAAAGGTTAACCAAGAAGTTGGTTCTTGTTTACGATGGCGATAAGGCTGGGCAAGCTGCGACATTGAAAGCTTTGGATGAAATTGGCGATATGCCTGTGCAAATCGTTAGTATGCCTGATAACTTGGATCCAGATGAGTATCTACAAAAAAATGGACCAGAAGACTTGGCCTATCTATTAACGAAAACTCGTATTAGTCCGATTGAGTTTTACATTCACCAGTACAAACCTGAAAATAGTGAAAATCTGCAGGCCCAGATTGAGTTTATTGAAAAAATAGCTCCCTTGATTGTTCAAGAAAAGTCTATCACTGCTCAAAACAGTTATATTCATATTTTAGCTGATAGTCTGGCGTCTTTTGATTATGCGCAGATTGAGCAGATTGTGAATGAGAGTCGACAGGCGCAAAGACAGAATCGCATGGAAGGAATTTCCAGACCGACGCCAATTACCATGCCTGTCACCAAGCAGTTATCGGCTATTATGAGGGCAGAAGCTCATCTACTTTATCGAATGATGGAATCTCCCCTTATTTTGAATGATTACCGTTTGCGAGAAGATTTTGCATTTGACACACCTGAATTTCAGGTCTTATATGACTTGCTTGGTCAGTATGGCAATCTTCCTCCCGAAGTTTTAGCAGAACAGACAGAGGAAGTTGAAAGAGCTTGGTACCAAGTTTTAGCTCAGGATTTACCTGATGAGATGTCACCTCAGGAACTTAGTGAAGTAGAGATGACTCGAAACAAGGCTCTCTTGAATCAGGACAATATGAGAATCAAAAAGAAGGTGCAGGAAGCGAGCCATGTAGGAGATACAGACACAGCCCTAGAAGAATTGGAACGTTTAATTTCCCAAAAGAGAAGAATGGAGTAATAATGGCAACAAAACAAAAAGAAGTAACAACATTTGACGTACAAGTAGCAGAATTTATCCGTAATCATAAACAAAAAGGGACAGCAACTGATGATGAAATCAATGCTAGTCTGGTGATTCCTTTTACCTTGGATGCTGATGGGATTGAAGATCTCTTGCAACGAATTCAGGATGCAGGGATTTCTATCACAGATAACGAAGGAAATCCGAGTGCTCGTGTTCTTAGCACTGAAGAAGAACCAGAACTCAGCGATGAGGACTTGATTGGGTCAACTTCGGCTAAGGTCAACGACCCTGTTCGTATGTACTTGAAAGAAATTGGTGTCGTGCCTCTCTTGACCAATGAAGAGGAAAAAGAATTAGCACTAGCAGTTGAAGCTGGCGATATCGAAGCCAAACAACGTCTTGCGGAAGCCAACCTTCGTTTGGTTGTTTCTATAGCAAAACGTTATGTCGGACGTGGTATGCAGTTCCTTGACTTGATTCAAGAAGGGAACATGGGCTTGATGAAGGCGGTTGATAAGTTTGACTATTCTAAAGGATTCAAGTTTTCAACTTATGCAACTTGGTGGATTCGTCAGGCTATCACTCGTGCCATTGCGGATCAAGCTCGTACCATCCGTATCCCAGTTCACATGGTTGAAACCATCAATAAATTGGTTCGTGAACAGCGTAATCTCCTTCAAGAATTGGGGCAAGATCCAACACCTGAGCAAATCGCTGAACGTATGGATATGACACCTGACAAGGTTCGTGAAATCTTGAAGATTGCCCAAGAACCGGTATCCCTTGAAACTCCTATCGGTGAAGAGGATGATAGCCACCTTGGAGACTTTATCGAAGATGAAGTGATTGAAAATCCAGTGGACTACACAACTCGTATCGTCTTGCGTGAGCAGTTGGATGAGGTCTTGGATACTCTTACAGACCGTGAAGAAAATGTTCTGCGTCTGCGTTTTGGGCTAGATGATGGTAAAATGCGTACTCTTGAAGATGTGGGTAAAGTCTTTAACGTGACTCGTGAGCGTATCCGTCAGATTGAGGCCAAGGCTTTGAGAAAATTGCGTCAACCAAGTCGCAGCAAACCCCTTCGTGATTTTATTGAAGACTAAGAGTGAGGAAAAATATGGCTTATACAGAAGAGCAAATTGAAAATATCAAAACAAGAATTTTATCAGCCTTGGAAGAAGTCATCGACCCTGAGTTGGGAATCGATATTGTTAATCTTGGTTTGATTTATGAGATTCGTTTCGATGGCGACACAGGTCAAACAGAGATTGATATGACTTTGACAACCATGGGTTGTCCCCTAGCAGACCTTTTGACGGACCAGATTTATGATGCTATGACAGAGGTACCAGAAGTAACGGATACTGAGGTTAAATTAGTCTGGTATCCAGCCTGGACAGTTGAAAAAATGAGTCGCTATGCACGCATTGCCCTAGGCATTAAGTAAACATACAATAGCATGTGAGAGATTATTGGAAAAGCGAGGAAATTTCCCCCTCTTTTCCTCTAGTCTCTCCTTTCTTTTGCTGATTTTATTCAAAGAAAATGATATAATAGTAGTTATGGAAAAAAAGAAATTACGCATCAATATGTTAAGTTCAAGTGAGAAAGTAGCAGGACAAGGAGTTTCAGGTGCTTACCGTGAATTGGTTCGTCTTCTTCACCGTGATGCCAAGGACCAATTGATTGTTACAGAAAATCTTCCAATCGAGGCAGATGTGACTCACTTTCATACGATTGATTTCCCCTATTATTTATCAACATTCCAAAAGAAACGCTCAGGGAGAAAAATTGGCTACGTGCATTTCTTACCTGATACACTTGAGGGGAGTTTGAAAATTCCATTTTTCTTAAAGGGAATTGTTAAACGCTATGTATTTTCTTTTTACAACCGGATGGAGCACTTGGTTGTGGTTAATCCTATGTTTATCGAGGATTTGGTGGCAGCTGGTATTCCACGTGAAAAAGTGACCTATATTCCTAACTTTGTCAATAAGGAAAAATGGCATCCTCTTCCACAAGAAGAGGTAGCGAGTCTGCGAACAGAGCTAGGTCTTAGTGACAATCAGTTTATCGTAGTAGGTGCTGGTCAAGTTCAGAAACGCAAAGGGATTGATGATTTTATCCGTCTGGCTGAGGAATTGCCTCAGATTACCTTTATCTGGGCTGGTGGTTTCTCTTTTGGTGGCATGACAGATGGTTATGAGCGCTACAAGAAAATAATGGAAAATCCCCCTAAAAATTTGATTTTTCCAGGTATCGTGTCACCAGAGCGGATGCGCGAATTGTATGCCTTAGCAGATCTTTTCTTGTTGCCTAGTTACAATGAACTTTTTCCGATGACTATTCTAGAAGCTGCCAGTTGTGAGGCTCCTATTATGCTACGTGATTTGGATCTTTATAAGGTGATTTTAGAGGGAAATTATCGGGCGACAGCAGATAGAGAAGAGATGAAAGAAGCTATTCTGGAATATCAAGCGAATCCTGCTGCTTTAAAAGATTTGAAAGAAAAAGCTAAGAATATTTCTAGAGAGTATTCAGAAGAGCATCTGTTACAAATCTGGTTGGACTTTTATGAGAAACAAGCCGCTTTAGGGAGAAAGTAAAAAGTGAGGTAATCTATGCGAATTGGTTTATTTACAGATACCTATTTTCCTCAGGTTTCTGGTGTTGCGACCAGTATTCGAACCTTGAAAACAGAACTTGAAAAGCAGGGACATGCTGTTTTTATCTTTACAACGACAGATAAGGATGTCAATCGCTACGAAGATTGGCAAATTATCCGCATTCCAAGTGTTCCTTTCTTTGCTTTTAAGGATCGCCGCTTTGCCTATCGAGGATTCAGCAAGGCGCTTGAAATTGCTAAACAATATCAGCTAGATATTATTCACACTCAGACAGAATTTTCTCTTGGCTTGTTGGGGATTTGGATTGCGCGTGAATTGAAGATTCCAGTCATCCATACCTATCACACCCAGTACGAAGACTATGTGCATTATATTGCTAAGGGGATGTTGATTCGTCCGAGTATGGTCAAGTACTTAGTCAGAGGTTTCCTGCACGATGTGGATGGAGTCATTTGCCCGAGTGAGATTGTCCGTGACTTGCTATCTGACTATAAAGTTAAGGTTGAAAAGCGGGTTATTCCAACTGGTATTGAGTTAGCTAAGTTTGAGCGTCCGGAAATAAAGCAGGAAAATTTGACAGAACTGCGTAGTAAACTAGGGATTCAAGATGATGAAAAGATGTTGCTTAGTCTTTCCAGAATTTCTTATGAAAAAAATATTCAAGCAGTATTAGCAGCTTTTGCAGAAGTTTTGAAAGAAGAAGACAAGGTTAAACTGGTTGTTGCTGGGGATGGGCCTTATCTGAATGATCTTAAAGAGCAAGCCCAGAAACTAGAGATTCGAGACTCGGTTATCTTTACAGGAATGATTGCTCCTAGTGAGACGGCTCTTTACTATAAGGCAGCAGATTTCTTCATCTCGGCCTCAACAAGTGAAACGCAGGGTTTGACATACTTGGAAAGCTTGGCCAGTGGAACGCCTGTCATTGCTCACGGAAATCCTTATCTGGACAATCTTATCAATAACAAGATGTTTGGAACTTTATATTACGGCGAGCATGATTTGGCTGGAGCTATTTTAGAAGCTCTGATTGCAACGCCAGATATGAATGAGCATATCTTATCAGCGAAATTATACGAGATTTCAGCTGAGAACTTTGGGAAACGAGTGCATGAGTTTTATCTGGATGCCATTATTTCAAATAACTTCCAGAAAGATTTAGCAAAAGATGACACGGTCAGCCAGCGTATCTTTAAGACAGTTTTGTATTTACCACAACAGGTGGTTGCTGTACAGGTAAAAGGCTCTAGACGCATGCTGAAGGCTTCAAAAACACAGTTGATCAGCATAAGAGATTATTGGAAAGACCATGAAGAATAGAAAGAGGAATAGCTATGCAAAAACAATTAATGAGAAG
>NZ_CAJZDT010000106.1:0-6482 GCF_915066115.1 uncultured Streptococcus sp.
ATAACTTGCGTATTTCTGATCGTGCCCATGTCATTTTGCCTTATCATATCGAGTTAGACCGTTTGCAAGAAGAAGCTAAGGGCGACAATAAGATTGGGACTACAATCAAGGGAATTGGTCCAGCTTATATGGACAAGGCTGCTCGTGTTGGGATTCGTATTGCAGATCTTTTGGATAAAGATATTTTCCGTGAGCGTTTAGAACGTAACCTTGCTGAAAAGAATCGTCTTTTTGAAAAATTGTATGACAGTAAAGCGATTGCTTTCGATGATATTTTTGAAGAATATTACGAATATGGTCAACAAATCAAGAAATATGTGACAGACACGTCCGTCATTTTGAATGATGCGCTTGATAACGGTAAACGTGTGCTTTTTGAAGGTGCACAAGGAGTTATGCTAGATATCGACCAAGGGACCTATCCATTTGTTACGTCATCAAACCCTGTGGCTGGTGGTGTTACGATTGGTTCTGGTGTTGGTCCAAGTAAGATTGACAAGGTTGTAGGTGTATGTAAAGCCTATACGAGTCGAGTAGGAGACGGTCCTTTCCCAACTGAGTTGTTTGATGAAGTGGGAGAACGTATCCGTGAAGTAGGTCATGAATACGGTACAACAACTGGTCGTCCACGTCGTGTGGGTTGGTTTGACTCAGTTGTAATGCGTCATAGCCGCCGTGTTTCTGGTATCACTAACCTTTCATTGAACTCTATCGATGTTTTGAGTGGTTTGGATACGGTGAAAATCTGTGTGGCTTATGATCTGGATGGTCAACGTATTGACTACTATCCAGCTAGTCTTGAGCAATTAAAACGTTGCAAGCCTATCTATGAAGAGTTGCCAGGTTGGTCAGAAGATATTACTGGAGTTCGTAATTTGGAAGACCTTCCTGAGAATGCGCGTAACTATGTTCGTCGTGTGAGCGAATTGGTTGGCGTTCGTATTTCTACTTTCTCAGTAGGTCCTGGTCGTGAACAAACAAATATTTTAGAAAGTGTTTGGTCGTAAGAGATTTTTAAGATTTGTTTAAGATAGGTCGGGTATACTATAGACAGTTACAAGAAGACCTCCTAACTTGTTGTAACAAATATCCTAAACTTTTCTTTTTCATAATAATCTCCCTATAGAGTCACCGTATTCGGTGGCTTTTTTTGTGTTGGGATTCATGATATAATAATAAAATCGATAAGTAGGAAAAGGGAAAAGAGATGGATTATACGCTTGAAGAAAAAGAAGTCTTTATGAGGGAGGCTTTGAGAGAAGCTGAGATTGCCTTAGAACACGATGAAATTCCAATTGGTTGTGTGATTGTCAAAGATAGGGAAATCATTGGTCGTGGGCATAATGCACGTGAGGAATTGCAGCGAGCGGTTATGCATGCGGAGATTATGGCTATAGAGAATGCGAACTTGAGTGAGGAGAGTTGGCGCTTGCTGGATTGCACGCTTTTTGTGACCATTGAGCCGTGTGTCATGTGTAGTGGAGCGATTGGGCTTGCCCGTATTCCAAACGTGGTCTATGGGGCTAAAAATCAGAAATTTGGCGCTGCTGGAAGTTTGTACGATATCTTGACAGATGAACGTCTCAATCATCGTGTGGAGGTTGAAACGGGAATTTTGGAAGATGAATGCGCAGCTATTATGCAGGCCTTTTTTAGAAATAGACGGAAAAAATAATTTTGCTTTTAAAATGAATAGGAATGTGATATAATAAATAGTGGAGCAACAGTTCTGCGTGAAGCGGGTCAGGGGAGGAATCCAGCAGCCCTAAGCGACTTGAATTGTGTGCTCTTTTTTTCGTGCTTTTTCCGAATAAATAAGATAGAATAATCTAGAATAAATGATAATAGAAAAGAGAAGATTATGAAAATTCGTGGTTTTGAATTGGTTTCGACTTTTACAGATGAAAATTTATTGCCGAAGCGTGAGACAGCGCATGCGGCTGGTTACGACTTAAAGGTTGCTGTGCGTACGGTTATTGCGCCAGGAGAGATTGTCTTGGTTCCGACAGGGGTTAAGGCTTATATGCAGCCGACTGAGGTTCTCTACCTCTATGATCGCTCTTCAAATCCTCGTAAGAAGGGCTTGGTTTTAATTAATTCAGTTGGGGTCATTGATGGGGATTATTATGGAAATCCTGGGAATGAAGGGCATATTTTTGCTCAGATGAAGAATATTACAGATCAAGAGGTTGTTCTTGAAGTTGGGGAACGTGTTGTCCAGGCTGTCTTTGCTCCTTTCTTAATTGCAGATGGAGATGCTGCTGATGGCATTCGAACTGGTGGATTTGGATCGACAGGGCACTAGAATGAAGATTATCTTTGTACGTCATGGGGAGCCAGATTATAGTATGCTTGATAAACTTGAAAATCCGCAACTCTATAGTGGTTTTGGTCGTGATTTAGCGCCATTGACAGGAAAAGGTCGCAGTCTGGCAAAAGAAGTTGCTAAAACTGCATGTTTTGGAAAGGCAGAGATTATTATTTCATCGTCTGTGACGAGGGCTTTAGAAACAGCCCATTATATAGCAGTTGAAACAGGATTGGACTTATTTGTGGAGCCGTTTTTTCATGAGTGGCGTCCAGACTTAGATGGCACTAACTCTGATTCAACTAGTGTATTGGTAGCTCATGAATATTATCTAAAACATCAAGGAGGTTTATCTGAAGATTCTCCTTATCGCTATGAAACTGATCTAGAGATGCGTCATCGTTTTTTAAGAGCTTTGGAAAAATATAAAAATTATAAAACTATTATCATTGTAACTCACGGAATGCTCATGCGCCAGTTTGTGCCAAATGAGAAGATTGATTTTTGCCAAGTGATTGAGTGTGAGTTAGAGATATAGAAAGAGGTTTATCATCGCAAAGAAAAAAGCGACATTTGTATGTCAAAATTGTGGGTATAATTCCCCTAAATATCTAGGACGTTGTCCTAACTGTGGGTCTTGGTCTTCCTTTGTAGAAGAGGTTGAGGTTGCCGAGGTAAAGAATGCGCGTGTGTCCTTGACAGGTGAGAAAACCAAGCCTATGAAATTGGCTGAGGTGACTTCAATCAACGTCAATCGAACCAAGACAGAGATGGAGGAATTCAACCGTGTACTTGGAGGTGGAGTGGTCCCAGGAAGTCTCGTCCTCATCGGTGGGGATCCTGGGATTGGGAAATCGACCCTTCTCTTACAAGTCTCAACTCAGCTGTCTCAAGTAGGAACTGTTCTTTACGTCAGCGGGGAGGAGTCTGCCCAGCAGATTAAGTTACGAGCAGAGCGCTTGGGAGATATCGATAGCGAGTTTTATCTCTATGCCGAGACCAATATGCAGAGTGTTCGATCAGAGGTGGAGCGCATCCAGCCAGACTTCCTCATTATTGACTCTATCCAGACCATTATGTCTCCTGAGATTTCAGGGGTGCAGGGGTCTGTTTCTCAGGTGCGTGAGGTGACGGCTGAACTCATGCAGCTGGCTAAGACAAATAATATTGCTATCTTTATCGTCGGTCATGTGACCAAGGAAGGAACCTTGGCTGGGCCTCGTATGTTGGAGCATATGGTGGATACGGTGCTTTACTTTGAAGGGGAGCGCCACCATACTTTTCGTATCCTAAGAGCTGTCAAAAATCGTTTTGGCTCCACCAATGAGATTGGGATTTTTGAGATGCAGTCGGGTGGATTGGTTGAGGTACTCAATCCGAGTCAAGTTTTCCTAGAGGAGCGTTTGGATGGAGCGACTGGCTCATCAATCGTTGTGACCATGGAAGGGACGCGTCCAATTTTAGCAGAGGTTCAGGCTTTGGTGACGCCGACCATGTTTGGAAATGCCAAGCGTACTACGACAGGGCTTGACTTCAATCGTGCGAGTCTGATTATGGCTGTTTTGGAAAAGCGGGCAGGACTTCTCTTGCAAAATCAGGATGCCTATCTCAAATCTGCTGGCGGTGTCAAATTGGATGAACCTGCCATTGACTTAGCCGTTGCGGTTGCCATTGCTTCGAGCTACAAAGACAAGTCAACCAATCCTCAGGAATGTTTTGTAGGCGAACTGGGCTTGACAGGAGAAATTCGGCGCGTAAATCGTATCGAGCAGCGCATCAATGAAGCTGCTAAACTGGGTTTTACTAAGATTTATGTACCTAAGAATTCCTTGACAGGAATCACTCCGCCTAAGGAAATACAGGTCATTGGGGTGACAACGATTCAGGAAGTTTTGAAAAAGGTTTTTGCTTAATCTGTGACAAATCCTCTTAAAAATGATAAGATAGGAGAAATATTTGACTATCAAATTTTCAAGGAGGGAATCGTGTCGTATTTTGAACAGTTTATGCAAGCCAATCAGGCTTATGTTGCCCTACATGGGCAGTTAAATCTGCCACTTAAACCCAAAACCAGAGTAGCCATTGTGACCTGTATGGACTCTCGTTTGCACGTTGCGCAAGCTCTAGGTTTGGCACTTGGGGATGCTCATATCTTGCGGAATGCAGGTGGTCGAGTGACTGAGGACATGATTCGTTCGCTAGTTATTTCCCAGCAACAAATGGGGACAAGAGAGATTGTGGTGTTGCACCATACAGACTGTGGTGCTCAGACCTTTGAAAATGGTCCTTTTCAGGAGTATTTAAAAGAGGAACTAGGTGTCGATGTGTCAGACCAGGACTTTTTGCCCTTCCAAGATATAGAGGAGAGTGTGCGTGAGGATATGCAACTTCTTATCGAGTCTCCCTTAATACCAGATGATGTCGTTATCTCTGGTGCTATTTACGATGTAGATACAGGAAGTATGACAGTCGTAGAATTATAAATACTTCATTTAGAAAGAGAGTGTATGAAGAAAAACAGTATTTTATTTATTTTTATTTTATTGCTATGTATTGGTTTACAATATGAAACCATCTACTATACGGACGGTTCGATGTCAGGTGCGGAATATGGACTAATGGGAGTTTCTATCTTTCTAGCTCTCTTTTACATGATTCCAGCTCTTTATTTCCTTTTCCGTATTGGGAAAAAATGGGAATTGCCAAAGAAGGCCTTGATCTTGTCTTTATTGGGTGGGATGTTCCTTTCAGGCTGGTTGTCTAGCTTTGCTAATACCTATATCCATGACTTGCTGGGTGTTCTTTTCCCAGATAGTGGATTTTTAAATGCCTTTGAAAGTGCTATTGTGGCTCCTTTGGTAGAAGAACCCTTGAAATTGTTGCCACTTGTTTTTGTTTTAGCTTTGATTCCTGTGCGAAAATTAAAATCTTTGTTTTTACTAGGGATTGCTTCTGGTTTGGGATTCCAAATGATTGAGGATATTGGCTATATTCATACGGATTTGCCAGAGGGCTTTGACTTTACTATTTCGAGAATTTTAGAGCGTATCATCTCAGGAATTGCCTCTCACTGGACTTTTTCAGGTTTGGCTGTAGTAGGTGTTTACTTGCTTTACAGAGCCTATAAAGGACAAAAGGTTGGCAAGAAACAGGGGCTTATTTTCCTAGGTTTAGCCTTGGGAACTCACTTCCTGTTTAATTCTCCTTTCGTGGAGTTGGAGACAGAGTTGCCCTTAGCGATTCCAGTGGTTACGGCTATTACTCTCTATGGTTTTTATCAGGCTTATCGCTTTGTTGAGAAGCACAATGAGTTGATGAACTAGAATATTTTTTAAAAGAATGATGCAAGGGTACAAATATGGTGCCCTTCTTTTATTTTTGATTGAAAAATAGTGTAAAAAGCGCTACAATGGTAGATGGAAAAATCTTGTGAAAAGCACAAGCGATACATATATACCGGAGGAAATCATGTCTTTTTCTGATTTAAAGCTGTTTGCCCTTTCTTCTAATCAAGAATTGGCAAAACGTGTAGCGCAGGAGATTGGGATAGAGTTGGGGAAATCAAGTGTTCGCCAATTTTCAGATGGAGAGATTCAGGTCAACATTGAAGAATCAATCCGTGGGAAACACGTCTTTATCCTACAATCAACTAGTTCGCCTGTAAATGACAATCTGCTTGAAATTTTGATTATGGTAGATGCTTTGAAGCGTGCGAGTGCAGAATCTGTCAATGTTGTCATGCCTTACTATGGGTATGCACGTCAGGATAGAAAGGCGAGAGCGCGTGAGCCAATCACTTCAAAACTTGTCGCAAATATGCTTGAAGTAGCTGGAGTGGATCGTTTATTGACAATCGACTTGCATGCTGCGCAGATTCAAGGATTCTTTGATATTCCTGTGGATCATTTGATGGGAGCTCCTCTGATTGCGGATTATTTTGAGCGTCGTGGTATGGTTGGTTCTGACTATGTGGTTGTCAGCCCAGACCATGGAGGGGTAACTCGTGCCCGTAAGTTGGCAGAATTTTTGAAAACATCTATTGCTATCATTGACAAACGTCGTAGCGTTGATAAGATGAATACTAGTGAAGTCATGAATATCATCGGTAAGGTCGAAGGCAAGACTTGTATCTTGATTGATGATATGATTGATACTGCTGGAACGATTTGTCACG
>NZ_CAJZDT010000107.1:0-6432 GCF_915066115.1 uncultured Streptococcus sp.
ATCCAATGCTCGAACATTTGAGGCAAATTGGCCAGCTAGGTATTCTAGGGTATCGCTTTGGAAATGGTAATCTAAATGCTCTGTTTTACTTTGAAGAATGGCGATACGTGTTTCAAAGTCAGGAGGGGTGATATTTTGTGTTAATCCCCAGCTAAAGCGCGTGACAAGTCTCTCTTCAAGGCCTTCTAGGTGTTTAGGGCTACGATCACTGGTTAGGACAATCTGTTTCTGCTTATCATGAAGAGCATTGAAGGTATTGAAAAATTCTTCCTGGGTTGCGACTTTTTTGCCACTGAGAGATTGGATATCATCGATCAATAAGAGATCAAGACTACGGTAAGTCTTTTTGAACTTTTCCATTTCCCCAAGTCGCAAGTGTTCAAGAAAGTCATTGATAAAGCTTTCAGCAGGAATGTACTTGACACGCGCATCAGGAATATTCTTCAAAATCTCATTTCCAATCGCATTAAGTAAGTGAGTCTTTCCAAGCCCAGGTCCTCCATAGATAAAAAGTGGATTATAGGTCAGAGCCAAATCTTCAGAGACAGCCAAGGCGGCTGATACTGCCCAAACATTTCCATCCCCTTGAATAAAATTATCAAAGGTATACTTTTCTTTTAATCCAGTATCCGAATAAGGAATAGATGCTAACTTTGGACTATAATCATAAAGAGTTGAATTTGTAGCTTCTTCAACTTGTGAGACAGCCGTATCTTGAGGTTTGGTGAAAATATAGTGGGGAGTTATCTCAGCATCATAAATTTCAAAACCAGCTACCACAATAATATCTTTTAGTTGTTTTTCCCAGACCATTTCCATTTCAGATCGTGGTAAAAATATAGTGGCAACATTTTCCTCTACCTTGATGAGTTCAGCTTGAATAGCATAGAAATCATACATGGATCGAGTTAATCTTTCTTGAGCAAATTCTAATATACGATTCCAAAATTGTTTTTCTTTCAATCCATTCTCCTCCTTTACTATTTAAAAGTTTAATGTTAGACTTATTTTACCATAGATAGCAAGAATTTTCCACAAGCTGTGAAAATTAATCCACAATGTTATCAAGTTTTATCCACAGGTTGGGGATAAAATCAGAAACTATTGATTTATTAAGCTTTTTATTAAAAAAAAGAGTGGATAACATTGTGAGATAAAAAAATAAAAGAACAGCCTTATTTCAGGCTGTTGATAATTCTACTGTATTCTTCTTGATTTGAAAAAGAAATAATGATTTTTCCATTGTCTTTTTTAGACAATTTGATTTCTACGTCTAATCCAAGTAGTTTTTTTAACTGTTCTTCTTCATTTTGTATGAAATGATCAGTTTTTTGCTGTTTCTTTTGTTTTTTATCTGTCAGAAGAGCTTCTAACTTCCTTACAGAAATGTCTTCCTCTATAATTCGTTGAAAGAAATAGTCTTGTTGTTCCTTATTCAACCCAACTAGAGAACGCGCATGAGCTTGTGATAGTTTGCCATTTTCTACTTCTGAGATAATCTGTTCTGGCAAGGAAAGCAAACGAATGGAGTTGCTGATATATGGACGAGATTTGCCCATTTTATCTGCAATTTCAGCATGGGTAAATCCTTTCTCTACAAGAGATTCATAGGCGCGTGCTTCTTCTATTGGATTTAAATTTTCTCTTTGTAAATTTTCAATGATGGACTGGACCATCATCTCTTGGTCTGAAAGTTGTTTAACAACAGCTGGGATAGACGTTAGACCAGCTAAAAGTGAAGCGCGATAGCGTCTCTCTCCTGCAAGGATTTCATAACCAATAACAGGAGATTGACGAACAATAATCGGTTGAATGACCCCATTTTCTTTGATAGACTGTGCTAGTTCATGTAGTTTTTCTCCATCAAATTCTTTTCGAGGTTGATAGGGATTTTTTTGTATATCCGTGATAGAAATCATTTCAAATTTTTCCATGATTCTACACTAACACATCTTTTCTCTTATGTAAAGCTTTCTTTACATAGATGTCAATTAAGATTCTAAATCGCCTGAACTCTTGTCAAGTTTAATAGATGTAGTTTCTTCTTTACCGTTACGATAGTAAGTTATCTTAATGGTGTCTCCGATAGAATGATTGTAAAGAGCACTTTGTAAGTCTGTTGATGAAGCAATCTCTTTGTCATCTACTTTTGTAATAACATCGTATTTTTCAAGGTGACCATTGGCAGGCATATTACTTTGTACAGAACGAACAACTACACCAGATGTTACATTGCTTGGAATATTCAGTCTTCTAATATCATTTGTATTAATATTTGAGAGATTGACCATTTGGATGCCCAAAGCTGGACGAGTCACTTTTCCGTTCTTTTCTAATTGTTCAATAATATTGATAGCATCATTTGCAGGGATTGCAAAACCAAGACCTTCTACAGATGTTCCTCCATTTGTGGCAATTTTACTTGAGGTAATTCCGATAACCTGTCCTTGAATATTGATTAGTGGGCCACCAGAGTTACCTGGGTTAATAGCAGTATCAGTTTGGATGGCTTTTGTAGAAATGGCTTGTCCATCTTCAGATTTTAAAGATACATTTCGATTGAGACTAGATATGATACCTTGAGTGACAGTATTAGCATATTCAGAACCTAACGGGCTACCGATAGCAATAGCAGTTTCTCCTACGGTTAACTGACTAGAATCACCAAATTCCGCTACTGTTGTCACTTTTTCTGAAGATATTTTGACGACAGCAATATCAGAGAAAGTGTCAGCTCCGACGATTTCTCCAGGTACCTTAGTTCCATCTGACAAACGAATATCTACTTTGCTGGCACCATTTATAACGTGATTGTTGGTGACAATGTAAGCTTCTTTGTCATTCTTTTTATAAATAACCCCAGATCCTTCACTAGAGATTTGCTGAGAATCTGTATCAGTATCATCATTGCCAAATACGCTATTTTGTCTGTTAGCTGAATAAGTAATAACAGAAACAACAGCATCTTTTACTTTGTTAACAGCCTGTGTTGTTGAATTTTCGTTCTTATAGGCGGTCTGTGTGATAGTGCTATTGTTGTTGGAGTTACTTACAGTACTTTTCTGAGTTAGTTGGTTTATTGAAAAACTCCCCAAGGCTCCACTAATAAAGCTAATGACGATAACGACTAATAATTGAAACCATTTTTTGTAAAATGTTTTGAGATGTTTCATATTTGCCTCCATATGTTTTAAATTAATGAAAGTATAAACTGACTAGCTTAATTATAACTTAAAAAGAAAAGTTTTTCACAGATTGTGGATAACTTTCAAAAATCTGTGGTTTTCTCGGCTAAAATTAACCTTTTATTTTGTGAATAAGATGTGAAAAAATAGAGAATATGTTAGAATAGAGTCATGAAAATTAAAGTTGTAACAGTTGGGAAACTGAAAGAAAAGTATTTAAAAGATGGTATCGCAGAGTATTCAAAACGAATTTCTCGATTTGCTAAGCTTGAAATGATTGAGCTAGCAGATGAAAAAACACCAGATAAGGCCAGTGAATCAGAAAATCAAAAAATTTTAGAAGTAGAAGGTCAGAGAATTTTATCAAAAGTTGGTGACCGTGATTTTGTTATTGTGTTAGCTATCGAAGGGAAAATGTTCTCCTCAGAAGAATTTAGTAAGCAGTTAGAAGAAGCTTCTATAAAAGGATTTTCTACTCTTACCTTTATTATTGGAGGGAGTTTAGGATTGTCATCAGCTCTAAAAAAGAGAGCCAATCTTTCTGTCAGTTTTGGCCTCTTAACCTTGCCCCACCAGTTAATGAGACTAGTCCTTGTTGAACAAATCTATCGGGCTTTTACAATACAGCAGGGCTCTCCCTATCATAAATAGAAAATTGACTTTCAATTGAATTTTTGGTAGAATAGCTGTATTAGGTCTCATAGCTCAGCTGGATAGAGCATTCGCCTTCTAAGCGAACGGTCGCAGGTTCGAATCCTGCTGGGATCAATATAGTAGCAAAGCTGGGAATTTTCCCGGCTTTTTTCTTAAAAAAGTACACTTGGGGAGAAAAAAATGACAGTTGAGAGAATTTTATCTAAAATGAAATTCCATTTTGTATAATGGTTTTTGTAAGTTAGCTTACAGGAAAAAACACTTTAGGAGATTTTATTATGAAAAACACAGTTAATTTAGATAAGTTTGTAGAATTGAAGGAAAAAGACTTGCAAAATATTCAAGGTGGGGAGATAAGGCAAACACATAATATTTTCTTTAATTTCTTTAAAAGAAGATAAAGGAGTGGAATAATGGATTTTCTTGCAGTATTAGTTGTGATATTACATATTTTTATTATTAGTAAAAGTTACTATTTAATATGTAAAAATAAAATAAATATAAAAGAACTATGCTTTTTTGGTGGTTATACATTCCTAGTAGAATCAGTATTTGAACTTTCCTTTTATTTTATATACTTAGATGGATTAGGAATTGAAAAATTTTTATTTCCTTTGGTATTATATTCATATTTTAGATTTATTAAAAAGTATGAGAAGTATAGAGGAGTATTATTAAGTTTACTACTATCCCTTTTATATAATAGCACTCATACCTTTCTATCCGTAACTTTATCCTCTATAATAGGAGATGATACTGCCCTACAATATCATAGTCTATTCTTTTTAGTTGTAGTGGCGTTGACTTATGTTGTTATCGTAACAATCATTCGTTATTTCCATTTGGAACTAAACTATTTTGACAAAGACTATCTATATCCTTTCTTGAAAAAAGTATTTTTTGCTTTACTATTGCTACATATTGTATCTTTCGTTTCAGATATGGTAAGTACGATTAAACATTTGAATAGTTTTGGAAGTATTTTATCATCTATCGTCTTTATTTCTCTCCTTTTGACCTTTTTTGCAATGAATTCCCATAAAGATCAAATGGAGAAAGAGATTGCTTTGAAGCAGAAGAAATTTGAACAGAAACATTTACAGAATTATACAGACGAAATTGTTGCTTTGTATAATGAAATACGTGGGTTTAGACATGACTATGCTGGGATGCTTGTCAGCATGCAGATGGCAATTGACAGTGGTGATTTACAGGAAATTGACAGAGTTTACAATGAAGTTTTGGTTAAAGCTAATCACAAACTGCGTTCAGATAAGTATACTTACTTTGATTTGAACAACATAGAAGATTCAGCTTTACGAAGTTTGGTTGCTCAGTCAATTGTTTATGCTCGAAATAATGGTGTAGAGTTTACACTGGAAGTAAAAGATACGATTACTAAGCTCCCAATTGAACTATTGGATTTGGTTCGTATCATGAGCGTTTTATTGAACAATGCTGTCGAAGGATCGGCTGATAGTTATAAAAAGCAGATGGAAGTAGCAGTTATTAAGATGGAAACTGAAACAGTTATTGTGATTCAGAATTCATGTAAAATGACGATGACTCCTTCAGGAGATCTATTTGCTTTAGGATTCTCCACTAAGGGAAGAAATCGCGGAGTAGGATTAAATAATGTGAAAGAACTATTAGATAAGTACAACAATATTATTTTAGAAACAGAGATGGAAGGCAGTACATTTAGACAAATCATTAGATTTAAGAGGGAATTTGAATGAAAGTTTTAATTTTAGAAGATGTTATTGAACATCAAGTGAGACTAGAGAGAATATTGGATGAAATTTCGAAAGAATCGAATATTCCAATATCATACAAGACAACGGGAAAAGTTCGTGAGTTTAAGGAATATATCGAAAATGATGAAGTAAACCAGCTTTATTTTCTAGATATTGATATTCATGGGATTGAGAAAAAAGGGTTTGAAGTTGCCCAGTTTATTCGTCATTACAATCCTTATGCTATTATCGTCTTTATCACCAGTCGATCAGAGTTTGCGACTCTAACCTATAAATACCAGGTATCAGCCCTAGATTTTGTTGATAAGGATATCAATGATGAGTTATTTAAAAAGAGAATTGAGCAGAATATCTTCTACACGAAGAGTATGTTACTTGAAAATGAAGATGTGGTAGATTACTTTGACTACAATTACAAGGGAAATGATTTAAAAATTCCTTACCATGACATTCTGTATATTGAAACGACAGGAGTTTCTCATAAATTGCGCATTATTGGTAAAAATTTTGCAAAAGAGTTTTACGGTACCATGACAGATATTCAGGAAAAGGACAAACATACTCAGCGATTTTATTCTCCTCACAAGTCATTTTTGGTAAATATAGGCAATATTAGAGAAATTGATCGAAAAAACCTAGAAATTGTTTTCTATGAAGACCATCGCTGTCCTATTTCAAGGTTAAAAATTAGAAAATTAAAAGATATTCTAGAGAAAAAATCTCAAAAGTGATTGACAATTAGTAAGAAATTGATATAATGGTTATATCTGCTACAGATAGAAGGTCCGTTGGTCAAGGGGTTAAGACACCGCCTTTTCACGGCGGTAACACGGGTT
>NZ_CAJZDT010000108.1:0-6403 GCF_915066115.1 uncultured Streptococcus sp.
ATCTAAAACAAAGGTATCCACCTTTCCTTGCATTGTTCGATTTCATCGAGAAAGAGTTTGGACAGCCTTAACACCACGAAGTTTTTTATCAACAAACATGGTGTGGAGCTGTGGTTCATCAAATCCAGTTTGGTATTTCTCGGCAACAATCAATACATTATACTGAGACGTAGCAAACGCATCTTTTAGTTCGTTTTCTTTGATATCGTTCATTTTAGGTTCAGTATATTCTTCTCCATCATCACTTACTTCACCTGAAAATGCAACCAAGGTATCCATATCCGTATAACCCTTTTCACTAATGTAACGTTTAAATTCCTTCATATAGCGAACAGCTGCTAAGCGAGAGGAGGTTACAACCATAGCCTTGCCTTTCCCACCAATTGCATGGCGTGTTTTATCCCTAAATAGCTCGACCATCACTTCTGTCTTTTGTGCCAAATTATAAGGATGCAGGTCAGCATATCGAGCAATCGCACGTTTAGCTTGTGAAGCTGGTAATTCAGGGTCATCTGGAACTAATTTCGAAATCTGATAAGCCGTATGATAGGTCATATAGTTCTGTAAAACATCCAAAATAAAACCTTCTTCAATCGCCTGCCTCATTGAGTAGATATGATAAGGTTGAAATGTTCCATCTGGCATTTGTTGACCAAATAACTCCAGTGTTTTTGCTTTTGGTGTTGCTGTAAAAGCATAAAAGGAAATATTGCCATGTCTTCCTTGCCCAAGTAGAGTATCATTAAGTGTATCTTCCTTATCTCGTGCCTTACTCACCTCTTCTTCGTCAAGCTCTTCCCACTCTTTTAAAGCCTCTTCTCTATCTGATAAGGCTATTTTTAACTTTTGCGAAGCCGAACCTGTCTGTGATGAGTGAGCCTCATCAACAATCACTGCAAAGCGTTTTCCAGCTGTTGATTCAACATCTTGATAAATAACAGGAAATTTTTGCAAAGTTGTGATGATGATTTGCTTGCCATCATTGATAGCCTTTAGTAAATCTTTAGAAGATTTATTATCTCCAATCGTTTCAACTAATCCTATCGTCGCATCAAAAGACGTGATGGTTTCTTGCAATTGACGGTCTAAGACAGTCCTGTCTGTTACGATAATAATCGAATTGAAAATCGGCTGATTATCATCGTCATGCAGTTTTTGTAAATGGTAGGACAACCAAGCGATGGAGTTTGATTTCCCTGAACCAGCCGAGTGTTGAATTAGATAATGTTGACCAGAGCCTTTCTGCTTAGTATCTGCAACCAATTTTCGAACCACATCAAGCTGATGATAACGTGGGAAAATCAAGGTCTGTTTTTCTACCGTTTTCCCACTAGCATCCTTTTCGTGCTTGACTTCTAAGTTGATAAATCGCTGTAAAATGTCCATCAGAGCATCTTTTTGTAGCACATTCTCCCATAGATAGGCGGTTTGATAGCCTTTAGAGTTTTCTGGGTTCCCAGCCCCACCGACATTTCCAGCTCCATTTGAACCTTGATTAAAGGGCAAGAAAAAAGTTTTCTTCCCAGATAACTTTGTTGTCATCCAAGCTTGATTTAAATCAACAGCAAAATAAACTAAAATACGATGATTAAACTGAAAAACTATTTCTTTGGGATCTCGGTCAAACATAAATTGTTTTTTAGCGTGTTCAACAGATTGTCCTTTCAATTGATTTTTAAGCTCAACAGCAATCAGAGGAATTCCGTTGATGGAAAGAACCATATCGATTGTGTTACGATTATGGGGACTGTAAGCAAATTGCCTAATTACTTGTGTTTTATTGGCTTGATAATCCCTAGTGATGTCTTCATTTAGGGTTGATGAAGGGCGAAGCTGAACTATCTTAAAATGAACACCTCTGTCCCTAATACCTTTTCGAAGAACATGCAAGATACCATGCTGAGAAACTTCCTGCTCAAAGCGTTTGTAGAAACTTTCTACAGGGTCAGCTCCTACTACTTTTTCATATCTTGCCCATTTCTTTTCTTGGGTTTCTTTGACAAACTGGATAAGCGTTTCTATATCTAACCCCTTAGTTGCATCATAGTGCGATTCCTGAAAGGTCGTTTTTGTCCAACCTCCAGCTGGTGAGGTCAGCCATGTTTCGATATCTTGCTCAAAGCGTTTTTCATTATCTTCCATATTATTCCTTATCTTCTTCATCGTTTTCCGATGAACTTTCTTGCTCATCATTTCCTAACACGCCTATCTGAGGAATAGTTGTATTTTGCATTATTTTTGATATACGTTCAACATGAGAATTAGCAATCTCGGCCATAGCAGGTGCAATGGTTTTAGAAATATCAATTCTAGGAATAGTTATACTCTTCATTGCCTTTGCTATTGTTTCTCCTAACAGAATTGCATTGTGGGCCTGTATTGTCTTTGTGTAAGCTTCAACCGCTTTTTGAAATTGTTTCGACATTTCAAGAAGTCCTTGTAGTGCAACAGTTGAACCCTTTGTATTTTGGTAAAATTTCCTTTCAAGTAGCTCATCTTGAATTTTGTGAAATTTATTAGCATAGGTCCGAACTTCATTTTTACAGAACTTCCAATCATTAAAGCTCATTTCTTTATGGTGAGCGACCTTATTTCGGACATTTCTAATCTTCGTTATGACTTCTTCATCAATATCATGCTTAGGTAGTAAGGGCTTTATATTCACTTCCCACAGACTTCGAAATTCTATCTTTTCAGCTATCTTTGAGAATTTTTCGTATAGATTGCTATCTTTGCTAATACCACAAAATTCATAAGATTTACCAACTAACAGCCAATCTTTCGCAAACAAGAGTTTTTCTAGTTGACTCAAATCCAAATCTTCAACATAGGCATTTAAGGTTTGTTTTTTGCGTCCAGCGGTCGCATCTGTCACATCATAGAAATGGTAAATGAAGTAAAAAATCTTTCTTAAGTTGGTTTCATAGTCAAGAAGAGTCGAGTAGCATTTTTTCGCATAGTAAGCTGATAAATCAGCAGAGTAATGAGTTACTTCAAAATGTTGACTCAAGACTCCACTTATCCTTGCTCTAAACTTATCATAGAAACACGTCTTCCTCCAGTGAATATCAACTGTTGCTTTTAGTCGACAATGAAGGATATTATCTGATTTTCTGATGATTGTTTTAAATTGTAGCGGGTTATCCTCTGGGAAATAGTAAGTAAGCGTATTGGTTTTCTCTAACCGATTGATGTCATGAACCCTTTCAAAGGATTTCCAAAACAGCTGGCGTAAGTCTCCGTCTTGGATTTTTGGTTTTAACAATAGTTCAAAATCAACTTTCATAGCCTTCCACCTGCTTTTTCCCTGTCACATATTCATAAATTATTGATTTTTTATAATACTCATATTCGGATATAAGATTTTCTTTTTCTATAATTAAAGTATCAATTTGAGACATCTTTTGATCAAGATAGTTTACAATTTTAGATTGCTCAGATAATGAAATTGGAAAAGAAATAGGTAATGATAATATAAAATCAGGATTAGCCCTTGGCATTTTCACTCCATAAGACGCCCCTCTTACTGGTTGTAAAATCTGTTCAGAAATTAATTTGTACATGAATAGTTTACGCTTAATTTTAATATCATTAAACACCAATAATTCACCTGTCCCATGTCCATCAAAATCAGCTAAAGCTACCTTAGCAAGGTAGGGACGTAATTTGCTAAACACAATATCACCTTGTTTTATAACTTGTTGTCTTCCGTTTTCGACTTCAGTCAATAAATCGATATATCCTGGTTTATATGAAACCATTTTTTCTAAAGCTAAAAAATTCTGGCCTCTCTCATAAGACGTTTTTTCATTTCTTAACTTTGATATATTTTTAATTTTTGCAACTTCCCATCCCTCAGGAATTTCATCAATCCAATCAATCTCGGTAGAAACCATTTTTACATCTTTATTAATACCATTAGTAACAATTTCCGAAATTAAAGACTGTTTGTATGATTTTAACTCTGCAATCGTTTGTTTCGTATCTGTAATAATATCATCAATTAGAGCGGTCTTTTCATCAAGAAATTTTGCAATTCTTTGTTGTTCGGAAATAGGAGGGATTGGGAGCTGAATTCTTTTTCCTCTTTCCCAGTTAGTTGACCATAAATCAGCAACAATACCAGTTCCCCAACGATAAAACTCTTCTGCAAAACCATAGTTTTTCAGAAGATAACCTACAAACTTACCATTAAGTTTTTCCCCTCTTGGTATCATAACAAGGTTGATTAAACTAACCGAACCATCAAACTCTGAAACTCCTGAAGACATTTTTCTATCCGAACGAGAATTTACTACAAAATCACCTTTTTTTACTAATTTTCGATTTGAATGGTCATCTGATTTTGCTGCACTTTCTAACTGAGGCACAATTCCATGTTTAGTAACTGATAGCGGAGAAAAATCAAAATCTGAAACTTTCATATTGCGTTGGGAAAAAACTTTTGAGATAGTCGAAACCTCCCAGTGCTCAGGAATCTCAC
The DNA here is from genome assembly GCF_915066115.1 of uncultured Streptococcus sp. Taxonomy (GTDB): domain Bacteria; phylum Bacillota; class Bacilli; order Lactobacillales; family Streptococcaceae; genus Streptococcus. Next base: position 4,484 of record NZ_CAJZDT010000108.1, read on the forward strand.
CTATCCATTCTACACCGCTGTCCTTCAACTTTCTCATCCCAATTCCTCCACGCCGTTACTACTCAGAGCTTCAAAATTCTTCACAATTTTCTCCTCCAGTGCTTTGATACGCTTTGCGATAACCTCAGAACTTTCTGGCGCTTGATATTTGTAAAACAAACGTGTAAATGGAATCTCAAAACCAATCTTTGTTTTACTTTTATCAACCCAACCGTCTGGATTGAAAGGCAGTACCTCTCTATTGATGTAAGTATCAATATCTTCTGTCAGAGGAATATCCTCAGTATCACGCTTGCTAGTATCAGGTTCTGGTTTCCCATTTTTCTTTCTGATAATATTGCCACTTTCATCATATAGAGGTGTTTCAACAACAACTTTTTGATAACCAAAAAAATCATTATCAAATATTTTAGACTCTACAATCGAATCATCTTCAGTATAGATTTTATTGGCAAATTCACCATAAGCCTGCACGATGAGTTCTCGCTGAGCTTTCTTGATGTCAACCCTCTTATTACCGATATTTTTTCGACGTTTCGCAAAAGCTTTACTAGCGTCCAATAACTGCACTTTACCTTGTCGTTCTTTATTTTTATTTTTAGTGATAATCCAGATGTAGGTCGAAATACCAGTGTTATAAAACAAGTCTGTCGGCAACTGAATAATCGCTTCCAACCAGTCATTCATAATCACATACTCACGGATAGCAGACTCACCACCACCAGCATTACCAGAAAATAGTGCTGAACCATTGTGGATAATCGCCATACGTCCTGTATCTTTTAATTTAGCTATACCATTTAGTTGGAAAAGAAGCTGACCATCTGAAATCTTAGGTAGTCCCGCTCCAAAACGACCATTCTCACCTAACTCAGCCTCTTCCTTGACAGCATTCTGGTCTTTCTTCCAGTCAATACCAAATGGAGGGTTGGAAATCAAGTAATCAAAGGTATAGCCTGAAAAAGCATCCTTGGAAAGAGTAGATCCTAAAGCCATGTTGTCAGGATTGCCTCCACGAATCATGGTATCTGCCTTGGCAATGGCATAGGTTTCTGGGTTTAACTCTTGACCAAATGTGGTTACATCTGCATTAGCATCAAGAGTTTTAATTCGCTCCATCATAGCTGAAAGCATCTGCGATGTTCCCATAGTTTGGTCATAAATCGTACGCACGATAGGTTTATCTGATGGTTTTTCATTGATTAGGAGAATGTCTGTCATCAGGTAAATAATATCCCTACTTGTAAAGTGAGCCCCGGCGTCCTCTCCGTAACTCTCAGAAAATCGACGAACCAGCTCTTCAAAGATGTAGCCCATATCCGTCGAAGTTACAGTATCCGCACCTAAATAGGCTTTTTGGCTGTTAAACTCTTGAATAACTGCAAACAGAGCATCGTTATTAGCCATCTTCGAGATCTCTTTATCAAACTCGAAGTTATCAAGAATATCTCTAACATTTTCAGAAAAACCATTAAGGAAGGAGTTGAAATTGTCGTAAATATTCTCAGGGTCACTTAGCAGATTCTCAAACGTAAAACGACTTGTATTATAAAATGTATAGCCAGAAGCATCCGTTAGTTTTCTGTCTCTGATTTGAACGACCTTGATATTTGTCACTGATTTCGAAACCGCAAGCACATCATCTCTTGTCGGAAGCAAGGTATCATGCAAACGTTTAATGACTGTCATAGGTAGGATAACCTTACCGTATTCATGTGGCTTATAAAGCCCTCGTAAAATATCAGCGATATTCCATATTAAAGAAGCCTTCTCTTTGATATTTATTGCCATCCTCTCGTGGTGCATTTTTTCATTTGTTACTTGCTCTACCATACCATATTCCTTCTTTAAATTTTTGTGAAGGGCTGATAGGATTCCTTTATTATGAATATAATAAAGGAACGGTACACTTCGCGCTTA
>NZ_CAJZDT010000109.1:0-6396 GCF_915066115.1 uncultured Streptococcus sp.
ACTTACCAAGAAAATTATCAAAAATGGGTCGATTTTGCTGACCTTCCAGACTACCTTCGTCAGGATTTGGAAAACATGGACGAAAAAACAAAGGAAGACGCCTTCTATACCAATCTTGAATTTGGTACTGCTGGTATGCGTGGTTTGATCGGTGCTGGTACAAACCGTATCAACATCTACGTTGTTCGTCAAGCAACTGAAGGTTTGGCTCGTTTGATTGAGTCAAAAGGTGGAAACGAAAAAGAACGCGGTGTAGCAATTGCCTACGATAGCCGTCACTTCTCACCTGAGTTTGCCTTTGAATCTGCGGCAGTTCTTGCCAAACACGGCATCAAATCTTACGTATTTGAAAGTCTTCGTCCAACTCCAGAACTATCATTTGCAGTTCGTCACCTCAACTGTTTCGCAGGTATCATGGTCACAGCTAGCCACAACCCAGCACCATTTAACGGTTACAAGGTTTACGGTGAAGACGGTGGACAAATGCCTCCACACGATGCAGACGCTTTGACTACTTATATCCGTGCAATCGAAAATCCATTTGCAGTTGAAGTTGCTGATGTGGAAGCTGAAAAAGCTTCTGGCTTGATTGAAGTTATCGGCGAAGCTGTTGACGTAGAATACCTCAAAGAAGTCAAAGACGTGAACATCAACCCAGCCTTGATTGAAGAATTCGGTAAAGACATGAAGATTGTCTACACACCACTTCATGGTACTGGTGAAATGTTGGCTCGTCGTGCTCTTGCTCAAGCAGGATTTGACTCTGTTCAAGTCGTTGAAACGCAAGCAACTGCTGACCCTGACTTTTCAACTGTAAAATCTCCAAACCCAGAAAGCCAAGCAGCCTTTGCCCTTGCTGAAGAACTTGGTCGTCAAGTTGGTGCAGACGTTCTTGTCGCAACTGACCCTGATGCTGACCGTGTTGGTGTTGAAGTTCTTCAAAAAGATGGTAGCTACCTCAACCTTTCAGGTAACCAAATCGGTGCTATCATGGCAAAATACATCTTGGAAGCCCACAAAAACGCTGGAACTCTTCCTGAAAATGCAGCCCTCTGCAAATCTATCGTATCAACTGACTTGGTAACGAAGATTGCTGAAAGCTACGGCGCGACTATGTTCAACGTCTTGACTGGTTTCAAATTCATCGCTGAAAAAATCCAAGAATTCGAAGAAAAACACAATCACACTTACATGATGGGATTTGAAGAAAGCTTCGGTTACTTGATTAAACCGTTCGTACGTGATAAGGATGCTATCCAAGCTGTTCTAGTTGTTGCTGAACTTGCTGCCTACTATCGTTCACGTGGTTTGACACTTGCTGACGGTATCGAAGAAATCTACAAAGAGTACGGCTACTATGCAGAAAAGACAATCTCTGTTACCCTTTCAGGTGTCGATGGTGCAGAACAAATCAAAGCGATTATGGCTAAATTCCGTAACAATGCTCCAAAAGAATGGACCGCAACAGCTATTGCGGTCGTAGAAGACTTCAAAGCTCAAACAGCTACTGCTGCTGATGGTACTGTTACAAACTTGACAACTCCTCCAAGTGATGTGTTGAAATACACACTTGTTGACGGTTCATGGATTGCCGTTCGCCCTTCAGGGACAGAACCAAAAATCAAGTTCTACATTGCAGTTGTAGGTGAAACCAATGAAGAATCACAAGCTAAGATTGCTAACATCGAAGCAGAAATCAATGCTTTTGTAAAATAAAATCCTATAAAAGATGAGACAAACCAATCTCATCTTTTTTTCGTATCAAATCTAAGCAATTTTAGAAACTTTATGGCATACTAGACATATCAATGAAAGCGAGGTAATCTCATGGAACAATTTTTAGATAATATCAAAGACCTTGAAGTCACTACAGTTGCGCGTGCGCAAGAAGCTCTTGATAATAAAGAAACTGCAACTTTCTTTATCGGTCGCAAAACTTGCCCTTACTGCCGTAAATTTGCAGGTACATTGGCTGGTGTCGTAGCTGAAACTAAAGCTCACATCTACTTCATCAATAGTGAAGAACAAAGCCAACTCAATGAGTTGCAAGCATTCCGCTCACGCTACGGAATCCCAACTGTACCAGGCTTTGTTCACATTGCAGATGGACAAATCAATGTCCGTTGCGACTCTTCAATGTCAGCACAAGAAATCAAAGAATTTGCTAGATTGTAAAAGATATATAAAAAGAAGGCACTCGCCTTCTTTTTATATGTCTGTCAATGGTGTTGCGGTATCTGGTGAAGTATCATAAACCTTAAAGTCTACTCCAACTCCCAGATCAGCTTGTGCTAGCTGGTTGACCATGGTCATGTGAGCTAGCTCCTTGATATTATTCTCCTTGGACAAATGTCCTAGGTAGATTTTCTTAGTGCGATTTCCTAAGGTACGAATCATAGCTTCAGCACCGTCCTCGTTAGAAAGGTGACCGAGGTCAGATAGGATTCGTTGTTTGAGGCGCCAAGCATAGGAACCTGCTCGCAAAATCTCTACATCATGGTTGGACTCGATAAGATAGCCATCTGCATTCTCGACAATTCCTGCCATACGGTCACTAACATAACCTGTATCTGTCAAAAGGACAAAACTCTTGTCATCCTTCATAAAGCGATAGAACTGCGGTGCGACTGCGTCATGGCTTACACCAAAACTCTCGATATCGATATCTCCAAATGTCTTGGTTTTACCCATTTCAAAAATATGCTTTTGCGAAGAATCTACCTTGCCAAGATACTTGCTATTTTCCATTGCTTGCCAGGTCTTTTCATTGGCATACAAATCCATACCATACTTGCGAGCCAAAACTCCCACTCCGTGGATATGGTCTGAATGCTCATGTGTAATCAAGATGGCATCCAGGTCCTCGGGTTTACGGTTAATTTCAGCAAGTAGGCTGGTAATTTTCTTACCAGACAAACCTGCATCCACTAAAAGTTTCTTTTTTGGGGTTTCCAGATAAAAGGAATTTCCACTGGAACCCGACGCTAAAATACTGTATTTAAAGCCTGTTTCACTCATTCTGGTCTTCTATTTCGTCCTCCCATACTTCTTCCTTCACTGCATCCTTATCATAAGGGAGCACAATTGTGAAAGTTGATCCCTTACCGTATTCACTCTTGGCCCAAATAAAGCCATTATGCTGTTTGATAATTTCCTTAGCAATAGACAGTCCCAGACCTGTCCCACCCTGGGCACGACTTCTAGCACGATCCACACGGTAAAAACGGTCAAAGATGCGTGGTAAATCCTGCTTAGGAATACCCAAACCTTGGTCTGAGATGGATAAAATCATCTGATCATCAGTCGTCTTCATGGTCACTGTGATTTTCCCACCATCAGGCGAATACTTAATAGCATTGTTGAGAATATTATCAATCACCTGCGTCATCTTGTCTGTATCAATTTCAATCCAGACAGAGGTAATCGGATAATCTCTCACCAATTCGTATTTCTTCTCCTCATCTGGTCCTCTCATCTTATCAAAACGGTTAAGAATAAAGGTAATAAAGGCAGTAAAGTTAATCAGTTCGACATCTAGATGACTGGTTGCATTATCAATACGTGAAAGATGGAGAAGATCTGTCACCATCCGCATCATACGATTGGTTTCATCTAGAGACACCTTTATAAAATCTGGTGCTACAGGTTCTGACAAGGCACCCTCATCCAAGGCTTCAAGATAGGATTTTACGCTGGTCAGAGGTGTCCGTAGCTCATGACTAACGTTCGAAACGAAGAGCCTCCGTTCGCGTTCTTCCTTCTCCTGCTCCGTCGTATCGTGTAAAACTGCAACCAGACCAGAAATGAAGCCTGATTCTCGACGAACCAAGGCAAAGCGTACACGAAGGCTCAGATATTCACCATTGTCATCCTGAGAATCAATCATAAGCTCAGGAACTTGGGTAATCAAATCACGAAGTTCATACTCCTCTTCAATCTTAAGCAATTCTAGAATACTTTTATTGAGAACCTCTTCTTTCTGAACACCTAGCTGTTTCTTAGCCATGTCATTAATCATAGTAATCTTGCCTCGACGATTGGTCGCAAGGACTCCGTCTGTCATGTATGAGAGGATACTATTCAATCGTTTACTCTCTTGTTCCAGATTTTCTTGGGTCAAACGGATTACTTCTGATAAATCATTGAGATTATTGGTAATATTAGTGATTTCAGAGCTTCCCTGCATATCCAATACCTGAGAATAATCTCCTGCAATCAGGTCTTTTACCTTTTGATTGATTTGCTTCAGCCGAATATTATCCCGACGATTTTCTAGCAAGAGTAAGGTAACAATCAAGATAAAGCCCAATAAAATTAAAATAAAGATAAAATCACTGGTAAGAATATTTTTTCTAATCAATTCAATCATTATTTCTCATATAATAACCAACACCGCGGCGTGTTAGGATATACTCAGGACGACTTGGTGTGTCTTCAATCTTCTCACGTAAACGTCTGATAGTTACATCAACAGTCCGAACATCTCCGAAATAATCATAACCCCAGACCGTTTCAAGCAAGTGTTCACGCGTAATTACTTGACCGATATGAGAGGCCAAGTGGTACAAGAGTTCAAATTCACGGTGAGTTAAGTCTAATTCTTCACCATATTTTTTAGCCACATAAGCATCTGGCACAATCTCCAAGTCCCCAATTTGCAAGGGTTGAGTTTTCTTTTCATCGGATTCTTGATTATCTACAGAAACCAAATCCGTACGACGAAGAAGAGCTTTGACACGCGCCTGCAACTCACGATTTGAGAAGGGTTTGGTTACATAGTCATCCGCCCCAAGCTCTAAACCGATAACCTTATCAAATTCGCTATCCTTAGCTGAAAGCATGATAATAGGCACACTACTTGTCTTGCGAATAGTCTTAGCAACTTCTAAACCATCAATTTCCGGAAGCATCAAATCTAGAATAATAATATCTGGCTGCTCTGCTTCAAATTGTTCTAGTGCTTCACGACCATTAAAAGCAGTTACAACCTCGTAACCTTCCTTGGTCATATTAAACTTGATAATATCCGAGATTGGTTTTTCATCATCTACAATTAATATTTTTTTCATTTGTTCACCTTTTTCTCTACTATTATACCAAAAAAATAACAAGAAGACACAATAGCTAGTCTTTACTACTGTCTAAGTTGGCTTTTGCATAAGCCTGCCAGATTTTTTGTTGGGGTTTGGCAAGTGGGTAATTCTTAAACTCTTCTGGTGAAAGCCAGCGAACTTCCCTATCTGGAAAGTCATTGTAGTCACTCACCTGACCTGCTACAATTTGAACATGCCACTTACGATGACTAAAGATATGCTTGACAGTCTCAAAATAAATATCAAGCCAATCAACATCTAGGTCATAGTCCTGCTGGAAACTCTCTTCTGGACTGGGACCAAAGTTCACGCTTTCTTCTGCAACCTGATGAAAGAGGTCAAACTGCTCTCCTTGCGAAAAGTTATCAACTTCTATCAAGGGGAAATGCCAAAAACCTGCCAATAGCTTTTCACTTTCATTTTTTTCAAGTAAAAATTGTCCCTGAGTATTTTTGACCACCAAGGCTTTAAGATAAATTGGAACAGGCTTTTTCTTGGGAGCCTTAATTGGATAACGGTCCATTGTGCCATTCTGATATGCCGCACTAAAGTCCTTAACTGGGCTTTCTTCTGGTCTGGGATTTACAGGCGCCTCAATATCAGATCCTAAGTCCATCAAAGCTTGATTAAAGTCACCAGGCCTTTCTGGGTCAATCAAGATTTCCATCATTGCCTGAAAAATTTTACGATTACTTGGAATCCCAATATCGTGATTAACTTCAAATAGACGTGCCAAAACACGCATGACATTACCATCTACAGCTGGCTCTTGCAAGTTAAAAGCAATACTGGAAATCGCTCCTGCTGTGTAAGGTCCAATTCCTTTCAAGCTGGAAATTCCTTCATAGGTGTTTGGAAATTGACCACCAAAATCAGTCATAATCTGCTGGGCTGCAGCCTGTAAATTACGAACTCGAGAATAATAACCCAAACCTTCCCAAGCCTTCAACAAACGCTCTTCAGGCGCATTCGCCAAACTTTCTACTGTTGGAAACCAGTCCAAGAATCGTTCGTAATAAGGGATAACCGTATCCACCCTAGTTTGCTGGAGCATAATTTCAGACACCCAGATATGATAAGGATTTTTACTTCTACGCCAGGGTAAATCTCTTTTGTTTTCATCATACCAGTCAAGAAGTTTTTCACGGAAAGAAATGATCTTCTCCTCCGGCCACATGACGATACCGTATTCTTTCAAATCTAACATATCTCTAGTATAGCACAGAAGATTCTAACTGTCCTTTTCCTAGTATTAATACTCTTCGAAAATCTCTTCAAACCACGTCAACGTCGCCTTGCCGTA
>NZ_CAJZDT010000110.1:0-6393 GCF_915066115.1 uncultured Streptococcus sp.
CGTGTTTGTCGTTGTTTTCTTGGTAAAACGCCCTGTTGCTTGTCTTGTTTTGACGCTGGCTTTTCCAAGATTATAAGAAAGCCGACTGTAGCGTTTCCCTTTTCTAATGGTCTCTTGAAGTGTGCGATAGCCTTCTAAATCTTCATTTTCTGAAGCTAACTCTCCACCTTCACGTCCAAGGACATAAAGAAAAGTTTTGGCTTTCCTACTGACTTTTTTGGACTTATAGGCTTGTTTAGTAGATTTTAGATTCTCTTTGGCGGCCTTGACTTCTTTCTTAGCTTTTAATTCTTCTAAACTCTTCTCTTGAAAGAAAAAATTAGATTTATGTTTCGATTCCTGACCGTAGAGAAATTTTTGATTGGTTTTTCTTTCTTTACGACTCTCTTTTCTTTCTTCTTTTGCTTCTACCTTGGCTTCTCTAAATTGCTTCTTGGCTATTTTCAATCGTTTCCTAGCATGAGGCAATCGTCTGTCTCTTAATTCTTTACGATTCAAAAGAGATGGAGGACTATTTTGAAGAATATGATTGTAGTCTTCATTTGCTTGTTTTACTCTCTCCTTTGAAGCTTCTCTCATCTCCTCTAGCTTTTCTTTTATCTCTTTTTTCCATGCTTTATTATCCAGTACAGCGGAATCTTTTTTCTGTTTCTTCACCTCCTTCTTTCCTTTTTTCAAGAATTTTTTCTCATCTTTTAGGCTTCTTCTAAATGCCTTTCGGGCACGTATAATTTCTCTTTTATCCTTCATTTACCTTCCCCTTAATTAGAAGCCATTTTATCAGGATCCGTACTCATGATATCAAACAATTGAGTACCTTGAGGAATCTTATTTTTAAAAGGAACGACAACTGAACCAGCTTTTATTAGTCCTGCGCCTTTTTCTGGATTGACAAGGTATTTTTCGAGTTCTTTTGACAAGCCTAAGAGTTGAACCAGTTCTTCTCTGTCATTTTTTGCTTGCTTGAGGAGAATCATAAATTCACTATTTGCAATAATTCGTCTACCATTTGGATCTAACAATAAGGTTTCGACATTTTGGGTTATCCCAGTCGGACTGGCTCCATATTTTCTGACACGACTCCACAATTTAAAGAAGAAATCACTGGCATATTTATCTAGTAAGAGAAGCTGCATTTCATCAAAATAAATCCAGGTCTTCTTCCCTAATTTTTGGTTCCGAACGACACGATTCCATATCTGATCAAAAACCACCATAAGGGCGATTTGTTTCAGCTCATCTCCTAACTTTTTAACGTTATAAATCAAGAAATTAGATCCTGTCTGAATATTGGTCTTATGAGAAAAAATATCAAGAGAACCTTCGACATACAGTTCCATATCAAGTGCCAAATTCTGCGCTTCTTCTTCTGGCTGTTGACTCAAGACAAAAACCCATTCTTCCAAAGAAGGCTCTTTAAATGACTGATAGGTGAGTCTGGTAACTCGGTCGATAATCGATTTTTCTCTTCCATCCATTTTTCTATCCAATAACTTGCCGATAAAGGATAAAAGAAATTCTGATTTTACCTTTACAGGATCTTCATCCATATTTTCCTCAGACAAGTCAAGGACATTGAGATAAGTTTGGGAATCGGGCGCAATATCAATCATTTCTCCACCAAAAGCCCGTCCAATGACACTGTACTCTGCTTCTGGATCAACGATGATAATTTCTGTATTTTCACCAGATTCTTTGATTTTTGTCGTGATAATCTCATGCTTGGTTGCCATGCCTTTCCCAGCTCCAGATGTTCCTAAAATCAGACCAGACGGTGTATTTAATAGGCTGCGATCAATGGTAATAATATTGCTTGAGATTTGATTGATACCGTAATATTTCCCACTGCGGTCTTGTAAGTCTACTGAAGTCCAAGGAGAGTTCACTGCTACATTGGATGTTAATAAACTCCGTGATACTCCCTCTAAAAAATCACAACCAAATGGCAGCAAACTATTAAAGGCTGCTTCTTGCATATATGGAAGTTTATCAATCATTAGGTCATTTGAGCCGGCCACTTGTTGAATCGTGTCTAGAGCTTGTTTAAGTTCTTCTTCATCCTGACCAAAAACACCAATCAAAAAGACTGTTTGAAATAGTTTATCTCCTGTCTCTGTCATGGTTTTTAAGAGTTCTTCAGCTTCATCGATATTGCTTTCTAATACATGACCTACTTTTTCCAAATAGATACCTGTACGAGCTAGTTTTTGTTGTTCCCCAATCTTTTGGGATTCCATTAAGGTCTTCTTTGTTCGTAGTTTCTTCATGGCATCCGCCTTGGTCGAGCTTTGAGCATGGAGGCTCACAATCAATTCCAAATCTCCTTGCATGAGGTCTCTAATAAACTGATCCCCTAATTCCATACCGTAGTCTCTCACATAGACAATCTGTAATAAGCGGTCATTGATTTGTAGGTAATTCTTGTTTTTAAAATCCAAGAGATTAGGGGCTATGAAGTGACGAGTTGTCTGACCAGATCTCGTTAAATCACGGTAAGAAAAAGGAAGATGGTGTTCTCCTCTAAGCATGTCTGCCAACAAGTTGACACGGTCTTCTCCAGCCAAGGATTCAAATCGAGCGTCAATTTCTGAAAAGCCACTCTTGAAATATTCTCCAATTTGAGACAAGGAACGATAGGCTTGTTTTGGATTAGAATCCTTTCTACCAAAACTAATCAGTTTCACAGCTGAAAAGTTATTTTCACCACTGTCTAAATTCTGATTCATCATCCGATTCAATTCTTTACGATAGGTATCATACCCATCTTCTTTTTCCTCATACAAAACACTTTGTCTAAACTTTTCTAAATTTAATCTTTTATTAAAGATGGTCAATTGGAAGTTGGTTTGGTCGTCTAAGGAGTTAATCAAATCAGAATACTTCTCAATGATTGCCCCCTTATCTTCTAAACCAACGGTCTGGTAATTGACATCTCCAAGTAAATAGCTTTGTGAGAAATAATCTTCTTTTACCTGCATCAGACCATTTTGATACAGGGCTTGATAGGAAAGAGTATTAGCCGTAGAGGGTAACACTTCCTCTTTTTTCCCTTTAGTTACTTCCTTTTTATTAGTCATTGAAGTTTTTTGTTTCTTTAATGTATTTGATTTTCTTTTCATGTTCAGGTCCTTTCTTTCCTGTAATTGTGCGTAGGGGAACCGTTAATTCAAAATGAAGACGGTATTTCAAATAATGTTCAAAATATAAATCATTGGGTTTATAGACTCCAAAAAGCATGAGGGGGATGGTAAAAGCAAACACAAAACCGTAAACAAACCAATCTCCAAATTGCCAGAAAAAGAGATTCAAGCCCAAAACAATAATTGTGACAATAAAGGCTGGTAAAACAAAGATGATTTGCCTTGTGGTGAAGCCTAACCAAGCCCTGTGTTGGTATTTTGAGATGTCTTTAAAGACACGTGTATTCATGACTTTCCTTTCTAAAAAGGCTAAGAAGCAATCACTTCCTAGCCTTTATCTAATTACATACCTAAGATTGAGCGAGCCGTACGTTGAGAACCAACGAGGGCAATAATCAGTAAGATAGCTTGTACCAAACTACCAAACATAATCGCAAGAGATTGCAGGACTCCTGCACCATTTGAAACAGCTATTTTCCCAGCAGATTCAAACAAAGGAACAAGAGAAACAATCAGAAAAATAAGAACCCCTTGTACTGCATAGACCATAATATTTTTTAAATAGCCAATACCAATAGACTTCCATTCATCACTTAAAAATGTTGGAATCGTAAGAGGGGCAAATGGGATCATAAGATAGAGTTGAATAAATCGAATAGATACCAAAAGATTGACCATGGCTGCACTTACTATCCGAACAAGCCAAATGAGGAGGGCGAAAAATCCCACAATCATCCGGCCAATAAATCCTGAACCTTTTAATCCAGAGATGGTATCATACTTTGCCCCACCGTGAGCCACAATCGATGCCACTTGTTCAATGGCGTGACTCGCAATCCCGATGATGGCTTCTACAATCACGGTAGTGTTGGTAATTACAACTGCGACCATAATATAACTAATCAACATCGGCGCTAAGGCTTCAAAGGTCATCGCTCCACCAGAGTTAGCAATTTTCTTTGCCATCTTCGAAAATTCTAGGATGAGAACAACCGATAAAATCGCAACTCCAAGAGGCTGCATGACACTTTTAGTAATACTAGACATATAAGTCCAAACGGTTGGATTGTAGCTAGATAGAGATTTAATCAAATCTACCGTAGATTGTAAATCTACATTAAATCCTTCAAATAAATTTTCAGCTGATATTTTTTCAGATGCAAGGTAAACAAAGGGTGAGACTAAACTAAGATTCATGTCATTGTTTATCCTCCTAAATTGAAATCTGGGTTACAAAGGCTCCAGCAGCCCCAACCATAACACCACCGACAATTTCAAGAATGGCATTCCGAACACCTGGTCCACCGTCTTTAATGTTGGTTGCAAGATTGACAATCCCCACTACAACGAGAAAAGCACCAACCGCAATCAATCCCTTCTGTAACAAAGACATAGCTTGTGCAAACATAGCACTTGCGTCTACTCCATAAACAAAACCTTTAAAATGCGTAATCATCTATTTCCTCTTTTCTATTTTTATTTTAAACTAGATTCAAAAGTTAAATCACGAATTCTAAGGCCTTCAAGATGATTTTCTTGTCTTTGATTCAAAGGATTGATTTGATAGTTCCACCACCGTTCATCTGTTTCTAGATTAGCTAGGTACTTCCAGTTTGGATGCTTAGTGGAATTGTATTTTTTACTTTTAAAGACAGGCATATTGGCAATTCGAACCAAGCATTCATGCCGTTTCATATTTCCGACTTCATCAGGTGTCATTAAATCACGAGCAATCTTTTGATGAGAAAGGGATCCTGAACCTGTCTGGCCAAAGGAACGATTAGTATTTCGAACATCAATGGTTTGTTTACCGAGTAAGCCACTCATAAATTTAAAGGTATCTTCATCATTACCACCTAAGTAGACTAAGCTATCACAGTTCCCCAAAATGGTTTTCCAAGCTTCTTTTTCTTTATAGAGCCCTTGAAGTTGGGCAATATTTTGAAGAATTGGAACGAGACTCATATTTCGAGAACGGACTGTTGAGGTTTGTTCAGCAAAATCTGGAATTTCTCCGATATTTGCGAACTCATCTAAGTAAACTCTCACATGAAGAGGCAATTGACCCTTAAAATCAATATCTGCTTGTCTTGTTAGGGTTTGAAATGCGGTTGAAAAAAAGAGGGCTGAAAGAAAGCGAAAGGTACTATCGTTATCTGGGATAACTAAGTAAACCATTGATTTTTCCTTGCCCCATGTCTTCATATCAAGGGTATCTCTTTTGGTCAAATCCATGACACTTTGAATATTGAAGAGGGCAAATTTAGCAGTGGTTACAGCTATAACAGAATCCAGAGTCTTATCCTTATAATTTTGGAAATCTGCCCAATTTCGCATGGTAAAATTTTCAGTCCCATACTTTTTAGCATAATTTTCAAATAGAATTTCTAAGACACTTTTTTCTTGGTTTTCACCTTTGGATAAGTGTTTAATGAGTTTTGAGATTTCAGCAAAACTTGGATAACGCCCTCGTTTTTTTCGCTCTTCCACTTCTTTTTTTTGACGTTTCAACAAGTTTTGGTATTCTTTTTGACTTAAACGACCTTCTTCAATGAGCTGTTCTCTTGTTTTGGGTGGATTATAGAAATCGACCAAGTAAGAGGCTAAAGCACGGACTAAAGTCATAGAAGCTTCATCCCAAAATGGATCACTACGAGAGCCAGAGCCTTTGGTGTTATTGAAATAAACCGTCAGCATGCGATTCAAATCATTTTCTGTCTCTATATAGCGAAAAGGATTGAAGCCATCTGAGTTCTTCATATTGACTAAATCTAGCACCTTTACTTGGTAGCCATGTTCTAAAAAGAGTTTGCCTGTTTTTTCAGCTAAGTGATCTTTAGGGTCCACTACAATATTAGAACTATTCATCTGAATCAGATTGGGTTTCACAAAGCGAAATGTCTTCCCACTTCCTGAACCTCCGATCACCGCAATATTCTTATTTCTATCATATTGGGGTGATTTTTTATCTAATAATGTCAAACGAACATCTTGTGCTAAGATCGTATCATGAGAAAATTCCTTACCGTAAAAGAACTTCTTTTCTTTTAGAGTTCCAAAACGGGCGCTCCCGTATTCTACCCCTTCTCGGTATTGTTTTTTTCCAGTCTCTAAATAGAGATAAACCAGCAGCATCATCACAAAGCCTAGTAGAAAAAAAGCACTTGATTTTCCAGTAAAAGAAACATTCCATGGCGACTGAAGAACTTCATCTTGACCTTCAATCAGAAGATGAGTCCATCTATCTCAGATC
>NZ_CAJZDT010000111.1:0-6358 GCF_915066115.1 uncultured Streptococcus sp.
TTTTTCTTCTCAGAAACTCTTAACAAATAAAATACAATAAAAAACAAAACAATAACGAATATGACCACACTTAAAATAAATAAGCCATTTACCAAAACAGAAGATTCATTACTTAGTCCATAAGCCTTAGTAACTTTATTAGCAAAATCTACAAATACCTTATACAAACCACCCAAAAAAGCAATAAACAATACTAAAATCAATGAATTAGCTATCGTTCCCTTCCTTTCAGAAATTGATTTTAATTCACTGTACTCTACCTTCAATTCTTCATCAGAAAAAGAATTAACCTTATTTCTATATACTTCACTTAAACCACCACGATTTTTAAGAACAGTTCTTAAAAAAAACTGTTTTATCTTATCACTGTTATTGCTCATAGTTATTCTCCTACTTTACATTATTATATCACAAAAAACAAAACAAGCCATTTCTGACTTGTCCTTTAATATGCACTTTTTTGGTACTCATTCCATAAAGCCTGAAGTTCATCTGCATTTTCTAAAACATATTGTCTTACTATTTTCATATCTTTTGACTTTAACTTTCCATCACGAAGTTCACCATTTAAAAACATTGATCCAACTTCCTCGCCATGAATATAAATATGAATATGAGCCATCTGACCTTTATGGTTGTGTTCGTTCGGACGAATCTCAATACCATACTTTAAGAAAGAGTACTTAGGCATGTAATAACCCCACGTAGTCCTTCCACGTTTCAAGGTAGTTATCACGATTCAATTCAATTTGTTTTTGTGCAAATCGAACATCATAATCTGCCAAGTCAAAATCCTCTAAGACTTCACCAGTAAGAATACTAAATGTACCAATCAATTCTTCATCATCATACATACGCAGAATTGGATTGTTAGGATTTTTGGAAATATCTTCTTTGGTTACTTCTAAATTTGTAACACCAAACTCTTTAATCATGATTCCTTCTCCTTTCACTTTCTTTTATTATATCACTTTTTCTAAAATTGTCACTTACACTACTTTGTCAATTCAGATAATTGACTTTCAACACGTTTCAAAAGTGTTTGTGCTTCTTCTGTACTGCAATAATCTTCAAGAGAAGCTAACTGACCATGTATCTTTCTTAAAAGTGGATACACTTTACATAGTTGACTATCTAACTGAGAATTACTACTAGATAAATCAAAGTTTTCTACTTTCAATCTTGTTACTTCTTGAGTTAATTTTGAATTTTGAAGTACAACTTCTTTCATCAAATCCATTGTATCTAAAATTTCTCTAGCTTTTGTAGTATTTTGATACAAAATTTCTCTAGCCATTTTCTCTTGTTTCATTTCATCTGAAATATATTCTGTATCTTTTTTAATAGAAGCATGCTCTTTAGACAAGCTATCGTGTTCTTTAGAAAGGGCGATATGCTCTTTAGATAAGCTATCGTGTTCCATTTCACGTTCTTTTGACAATGCCTTCATTTCAGCTTTAAGACCACTATTATCTCGTGCTAACTTAATAGCAATACCAACTAATGAAGCTATCGTTGCTACAATTCCACCAAATGTTACCCAATCCATAATTGAATAGTCTCCTATCATTTTTTCTCCTTTCTATCTTATCATATTTCCTAAAAAGAAAAAATAAGGCAAAGTTTCCTCTGCCTTATTCATTTACTAATCTTACTTTTACACCTTCCACTGTAAAAGCCTTTCTTCGACTTAAATCTAATCGAATCAATTTGAAAGATAAATTTATTCTTTTTCCAAAAGGATATACTCTAAACACTAAATGATATATTTCATCCACATCAGAAAATCTTTTTTTCAAAGGAGCTTCAACACCATTCCATGCTTCTCTAGAATAAGCAATACCAGTAAATCTTTCAACATTCAAAAAACTTAACTCTACAATTCCTTGATAAGTCTCTTTTATTGCATGTTTATTTATCATAACCATTCGCTGATTTGCATCACTTTCTCCTGCTTCCGTAAAAAAATTGATTTTAGGAGGTAACTCATCTTTTAATTTTCGAATTCCAAGGTAGGCCTTGTTTAAGATATTTTTGAATAGATAACGCTGAAAAAGTTTTGCTTGAAACCACTTCATAAAATAACAAATACCAATACTAAAAAGAGCCATTAGAATCCATAATGAAGATTCATTCTCTTGAAATGGATAATCTACTGCGATTGAAAAAATCAAGACTAACACAATACTTTCAGAAAATGAATAAATGAATCTCTCAACACCAAAACGCAATTTTGAAAAGGGAACAGCTAAGATAAAAATAATCATTAAAAATCCTAAATAATTTGAACTAATTTCAAGTATTGCTGATATTTTCTTAATCAGAACGGCACACGCTATCATTTCAAACACTAAAGATTGCCATTTAAACAACTGACCTAGCAGCCAATTTACTCCACAAATCGCAGATAATTTATATCCCAATTTATCAGATTCCCTCAAAATTCTAAACAACTCTTTCATTCTGTCTCCCTTAATTCAATTTACGTTTACCCCAAACAGTCGCAATCAATCCTACAAATCCCCAAATAGTTGTGAAAATTGTACTAGCTGAACCTGTATTCGGAAGAACTTTCAATTCTCCATCTTTATCTTTCAAAGCGATTGTACCGTCAGACTGCTTCACAGCACCAATTTCATAAGGCTCTTTTTCAGCATAATCACCTTCGCTTGTTTCAACTACAACTTTCCCTTGATTGGTAGATACAACTGTATGACCTGTATTCGTTTCAATAGGCTGCTCTTTGATTTCTTCTTTGGTAACATTCAATGGTTTAGGTTCGTCAGTTTCCTTCACACCAACATTTTCTTCTGCCTTCTGCTTCGCTTCTTTAATTTCAGGAGCTTCTTCTACAGCAGGCTTCTTATCTTCTTTTGGCGTTTCTTCTTTCGGTTTTTCTTCCTTCGGCTGTTCTGATGGAGTTTTAGGTTCTACAACAACTCCTGTATTATCCTTTTCCTGCTGTTTCTCAGAATCTTTTCCAAGATTTTCAGAAGGTTTATCTTCTTTTGGTTTTTCCTCCTTCGGCTTTTCAGATGGAGTTGTAGGCTCTAACACAACTCCTGTATTATCTTTTGAAGGCTCTTTTTCTGTTTTATTACCTAAATCAAGATTCTCACCTTCAGTTTGAATAGCAGGGACAACAGCAGGCTGTTCTTCTTTTGGCTGTTCTGCCACAACTAAACCAGCAGTATCTTGTTTAGAAGCTACACTTCCACCCAAAGTTAATTCATCAGCATTTACACCAGCTACAAAGCCACTTAATACAGTTACACAAACTAGTGTTACAATTTTTTTATTCATATTTTTTTCCTCTTTTTTCTTTATTTTCCAATTACATAATAAAAATTCTTTGCTTGTTCAGCAGTAAATACACGATAATCAGTAATTCCTGTTTCTTGCATTGGTTTAATTACATTACATTCAGAAATCAAAATTGAACCATCATCTCTCACATCTTCGACAAAAGCTACATGGCCATAAAAGCTATGACTACCTGCTTGCCCCCCTTGAAAGCTAAGAGCAGAATGTTTTGTAGGAGTATTCGTTACTTCATATCCTGACTTATGCGCCCAGTCTCGACCATTCCCCATGTATGGATCAAAATGTATTCCAAATTCTTTTGCTCGATTGAATACATACCAAGTACATTGACCATAAGGATAAGACTGAGTAATATAACCTTCTTTTGTTATTTCCTTATCAATCGAATATCCACTAGGTAAATCAGTTGAAACTTGACCAAATGGCACATCAGCACTACCAGCTATTGCGTTCCCACCTGAAGAACCATCGGATTCAATCGTACCTTTAAAGACTTCATACCACTTCTTACTATCCTTTTCCAGCTTCCCTAATTTTGTCTGACCGTCTGAAAGTGAGACACCTTCATAATGTTCAGACCAATATTTTGCACTTTCAAAAGGATCAGTCGCCTTTTGCATATAGTCTTTTACTTTTTTATAGCCATGATTCAACTCATAAGACATCAATTCCAGTTCCACCGTACTATCTAAAGTACGAGAACTAGCATTTCTCCAGCGATCACCATTGATAGTATTATCCCAACCTGACCATTGAAAATAGCCAGCAACTCCACCTGATGGATTCGTTAGTTTAGGATTAAAATCACTTTCTCTTTCAGCATTGGCAAGTGAACCACTAGCACCCTCTAAAGTAAATTTCTCCTTAGAGAGTTGCCAGTTTAAAATCTTAATGACATCTTCTGCTCTTTCAACAGAAATATTTGCCTTTTGAGCCACCTCTTGCGCTGTTAGTCTTGTTCTCTTTCCAGTCGTACTACCTGATGAACCACCAGCAGAAACAACTCCGATAACGCTTAGAAGAATTAAGAGAATCACTAAAAACGTAGGTATAAGACTTGCGAAAAAGAATCCAAAGCGTTTCGCTGTTTTGTTACCCATCAAATTTCAACCTTTTTCCTTTTTTTAACTTTCAATTTTTTGGTTTGCTTACTTAAAATGGCTTTAGAAGTTATTTCTTCATTTTTAGGATTTTTTACAACTGTTTTTCTTCTTTCCACAGACTTTGGATTGACCGTTCTCAAAGTCTGCATTTTCTGTTTCACTGAGCCTTCCTGATTCTCTTTAAATGGCTTCTGACCTTTCTTCAACCGTTCTTCCTTCAACCGTTGAATGGACTCACGAGAAGCCTTTTTCTGACCAGCAAATTTTTTAGCTTGTTTCTTTCTTGATTTCCATTTATCTTCTAACAAATTTCTATCAACACTTCCCTCTTTAAAAGCATTGGCTCTCACTTCATAAAGTTTAGCTAGCGTTCTACTGCCTTTTTCTTTTAAAGCATTAACTGAACTTTTTTTATGTTCCTTAATCGAATTCATTCGATTCTTAATCACATCACCTTTTTCAGCAACCTTTTCCACCAATGGACTTTGTTTTCGTAAAGTTTTAAGATTTTCACTCAACTTATCTTTACCCATCTTCAATCCACCTTTAGCAAACTGTCCACCAACTTTGAGTCCGTTTCCACCTGCTTTCAAACCAGTCTTACCTGTTTTTGACAATCTTTCTTTCAGTTTTTGAACAGACTGAGAATTGCTTATTTCTCGACCAATCTTACCAACAGGACTATTGGTTACTCTTGAAAATGCTGATAAAAGCGAATGTCTATACTTCCACATTAGAAACAATAATACACCTTTTAAAAAGACTGTAACTAGTAAATCACCACCTACAGCAGTAGAGATGAATTCAGTTAAAGTATTGTAAAAGAATGAAAATATACTAGTTGCTAAAAGCATAATTGATGATAAAGCAAGCATTGATATTCCTTTTTTATTAAATCCAATCAATAAATGCTCCATCTTAGGAAACAGACTTAGAAGAAGGATAAATGGTAACAATACGATTAAAAAGATAAAAACGATTAAAAAGAAGAATCGTGACAAACCTAACAATAAATAAATCGTTCCCATCACAGTAATATCGACATCAGAAGCAAAGGCATACATAAATTTTAAGCCCCACTCATTTTTTAACATCTTGTTTTCAGGGTCTTTATCTTTTGCAAGATCCTTGACTTTTTTATCGCCAACTAAATGATCTCCATCACCTTGCTTATAAGCAGCTAAATCTTCAAATTCTTTTTCAGAAAGAAGAAATGAACCATCTTCTTTTACAGGAGAGTTCATATACTTATATCCCTTCAACAAAGTTTCAGAAAAATATGTTTCTACTCCATTTTTACTTTCACCAGTTAAAGTTTTTGTAATTTCCCCATTCAAGGTAATTGTTGTTGTTCTAAAGCTATCATATACATGAGTGATCAAATACTTATTTTGACCATTTACATTAAGTTGAATGAAATAAACTCCAATACACGTATAAATCAATAACATTTTTATCAATGTTTTGAAGAAACTACCTTTTCCAGTCGCAAACAAATACAGTAAATAAACTGCCATACTTGCACCAACCAAATAAATAATTTCTCGACTAAACAAAGAAGAAAATACTTTACTAGAATTATTTACAGTTTCATTCAACAATCCACTAACATCACTCATTCCTTCAACAGCAATATAAACTTGTGCATCTACATAGAAAATAAGTTTTCCAAGCCAAAAAACAGACTGAACCATAGAATTAAAGAAATAATTAACATTGGAATCAAATCCAAAAAACTTTTTATCAAAGTAAACTTTACTTGTTAAATCTGACATCTTAGACTTATAATTCTCATAAGTCAGTTTGCTATTTTCTGCTTCCTTTTTCTTTTGATTCTCTTTTTCCTCAGCTTCTTTCTTAACCGTATCTAATATTTTTTTAGCATTTTCAGAAGAATCAACCAGTTTAGGCTTTTTCGTGTTCCTATCAAA
>NZ_CAJZDT010000112.1:0-6298 GCF_915066115.1 uncultured Streptococcus sp.
ATTATCAGGATGACTTGACAACTGCCTTTCGCCTCTTTAACCAAGAGGGAGATGGTTTTGGTGGTATGACTCTTGATCTCTACGGAGATTATGTGGTCTTTTCTTGGTACAACTCCTATGTTTACCAGATTCGTAAGTTGATTATAAAGGCTTTTAAGGAAGTCTTTCCTGAGGTCTTGGGGGCTTATGAGAAGATTCGTTTTAAAGGTCTAGATTACGAGTCTGCTCATGTCTATGGTGAAAAAGCGCCAGCCTACTTTACTGTTTTTGAGAATGGTGTGCTCTATCAGGTCTTTATGAATGATGGCTTGATGACAGGTATTTTTCTGGATCAGCACGAGGTTCGTGGGAGTTTGGTAGACGGTTTAGCCAGGGGTAAATCCTTGCTCAATATGTTTTCCTATACAGCTGCCTTTTCAGTTGCTGCAGCTATGGGAGGCGCGAGTGAGACGACTTCTGTCGACTTGGCAAAACGGTCGAGAGAGTTGTCAGAAGCTCATTTTCAGGCAAATGGACTCAGCACAGACAACCATCGTTTTATCGTCATGGATGTCTTTGAGTACTTCAAGTATGCCAAGCGAAAAGGCTTGACCTATGATGTGATTGTTCTTGATCCACCAAGCTTTGCCCGCAATAAAAAACAAACATTCTCTGTAGCTAAGGACTATCACAAGTTGATTTCCCAGAGTCTTGAGATTTTAAATCCGGGAGGGATTATCATTGCTAGTACCAATGCTGCCAATGTTTCCCGCCAGAAATTTACAGAACAAATTGATAAAGGCTTTGCAGGAAGAAGTTACCAGATTTTAAACAAATACGGTCTTCCAGCAGATTTCGCCTATAATAAAAAAGATGAAAGTAGTAATTACCTCAAGGTGATTAGTATGAAGGTTAGTAAATGAAATTAATCGTTTCAGTAATGCCAAGAAGTTTAGAGGAGGCCCAGGCTCTGGATGCCACGAGGTACCTGGATGCCGACATCATTGAATGGCGTGCCGACTATCTGCCTAAGGAAGCGATTTTGCAGGTGGCTCCAGCGATTTTTGAAAAATTCGCAGGTCGTGAGTTGGTCTTCACGCTACGAACTCGCTCTGAAGGGGGAGAAATCGACCTTTCTCCAGAAGAATATATCCATCTAATCAAGGAAGTGGCACAACTCTATCAACCAGACTATATTGATTTTGAGTACTATAGCTACAAGGATGTTTTTGAGGAAATGCTGGACTTTCCCAATCTCGTTTTGAGTTACCACAATTTCCAAGAAACACCTGAAAATATGATGGAGATCTTGTCAGAATTGACGAGCCTAAATCCAAAACTTGTTAAGGTTGCGGTGATGGCTCACACGGAGCAGGATGTGCTAGACTTGATGAACTATACACGAGGCTTTAAAACCCTCAATCCTGAGCAGGAATATGTGACCATTTCTATGGGCAAGGTGGGCAAGGTCTCTCGTATCACTGCGGATGTGACGGGTTCTAGCTGGTCTTTTGCTAGTCTAGATGAGGCAAGTGCTCCAGGTCAGATTTCCTTAGCTAACATGAAAAAAATTCGGGAGATTTTGGATGAAGCTTGATGGCTATACACGTTTAGCTGCCGTTGTTGCTAATCCTATTAAGCATTCTATTTCCCCCTTTATTCACAATAGTGCCTTTGAGGCGACAGCTACCAATGGTGCTTACGTGGCTTGGGAGATTGAAGCGGCTGACTTGGAAGTCACAGTGGCTAATATTCGTCGCTACCAGATGTTTGGCATCAACCTGTCCATGCCCTATAAGGAGCAGGTGGTTCCTTATTTGGATGAGCTGAGCGATGAAGCGCGCTTGATTGGCGCGGTTAATACGGTTGTCAATGAGAATGGCAATTTAATTGGATATAATACAGATGGCAAGGGATTTTTTAAGAGCTTGCCTTCTTTTACAATTTCAGGTAAGAAGATGATCCTGCTGGGTGCAGGTGGTGCGGCCAAGTCCATTTTGGCACAAGCTATTTTGGACGGAGTCAGTCAGATTTCAGTCTTTGTTCGTTCAGTTTCTATGGAAAAAACAAGGCCTTATCTAGACAAGTTACAGGAGCAGACAGGCTTTAAAGTGGACTTGCATACTTTAGAAGATATTCCTGAACTGCAAGCAAGGATTGCTGAGTCGGATTTACTTGTCAATGCGACAAGTGTAGGGATGGATGGTCAATCATCTCCAGTTCCTGAAAGCATTGTCCTATCAGAAACTCTTTTAGTAGCAGATATCATTTACCAACCCTTTGAAACACCATTTTTGAAATGGGCTAGAAGTCAGGGCAATCCAGCGATCAATGGGCTGGGAATGTTGCTCTATCAAGCTGCAGAAGCTTTTCAACTGTGGACAGGAAAGGAAATGCCAACAGAAGAGATTTGGCAGTCCTTAACAGAAAAATACCAATAAAGAAAAGGAGATTCTCCTATGAAAATCAGAATCGATATTCCTCATCATCCTTATGATATTCAGATTGAAAAAGGCAGTCTATCGCAAGCAGGTCAATGGTTGCGAGAACTCTGGCAACCGCAAAAAGTAGTCATTGTAACAGACAACCATGTAGCTTCTCTTTATGCAGAGAAGGTCAAGCTCAGCCTAGAAGATGCTGGTTTTCAGGTAGCGGTATTTGACTTTTTAGAAGGGGAAGAAAGAAAGAATTTAACCACTGTTCAGAAAGTCTATGAATTTCTAGTTAAGCAGGGGTTGACTCGTAGCGATGGAATCGTGGCTCTTGGTGGCGGTGTCGTTGGGGACCTGGCTGGTTTTGTAGCCTCTACCTATATGCGGGGCATTCATTTTGTTCAGATTCCGACCAGCTTGACAGCTCAGGTTGATTCTTCTATCGGCGGAAAGACGGGTGTCAACACTCCATTTGCTAAAAATATGGTGGGGACCTTTGCCCAGCCAGACGGGGTTCTGATTGATCCACTTGTTCTTGAAACTCTCGGAAAAAGAGAGTTGATTGAAGGAATGGGTGAGGTTATCAAGTACGGCTTGATTGAGGATCCAGCACTTTGGGCTCTCCTGACGGAGCTAGATGGTACTGTAGAGAGCATTTTGGAGCATGCAGAGACCTTGATTGAACATTCTTGTCAGGTTAAGCGCAAGATGGTAGTTGAGGATGAGTTGGACAATGGTGTACGCCTTTACCTCAACTTTGGCCACACTATTGGTCATGCCATTGAAGCAACGGCTGGTTATGGCAAGGTCATGCATGGAGAAGCTGTGGCCATGGGCATGGTGCAGATTTCCAAGGTGGCTGAGGAAAAAGGCCTCATGCCAGCTGGCATTACCCAGTCCATCACAGAAATGTGTCAGAAGTTTGGCTTGCCTGTTGATTATGAAAACTGGAATGTTGACAAGCTTTATCAAGCTCTTACTCATGACAAGAAAGCGCGTGGCAATACCTTGAAATTGGTCTTGGTACCAGAGCTCGGTTCAGCGACTATTCACCCAGTTTCTCTGGAAGAGATGAAAGACTACTTGGTAAAATAAGGAGAGTGTATGAGATATTTAACAGCAGGAGAATCACACGGCCCCCGTCTGACAGCTATTATTGAGGGAATTCCAGCTGGACTTCCTTTGACAGCTGAGGATATCAATGAGGACCTTAGACGCCGTCAGGGTGGCTACGGTCGTGGTGGTCGTATGAAGATTGAGAGTGACCAGGTTGTCTTTACTTCGGGCGTTCGTCACGGGAAGACGACAGGGGCGCCTATTACTATGGATGTCATCAATAAGGACCACCAGAAATGGCTGGACATCATGTCTGCGGAAGACATTGAAGAGCGACTTAAAAGCAAACGAAAAATCACCCATCCTCGCCCAGGTCATGCCGATTTGGTAGGGGGTATCAAGTACCGTTTTGATGATTTACGTAATTCCTTGGAGCGTTCATCAGCTCGTGAAACCACCATGCGGGTGGCAGTTGGGGCTGTAGCCAAACGCCTCTTGGCTGAACTGGATATGGAGATTGCTAATCATGTCGTTGTCTTTGGTGGCAAGGAAATCGATGTTCCTGAGAATCTGACAGTTGCTGAGATTAAGGAACGAGCTGCCCAGTCCGAAGTTTCTATTGTCAACCAAGAACGGGAACAGGAAATCAAGGATTATATTGACCAAATCAAACGTGACGGTGATACCATCGGTGGGGTTGTGGAGACAGTCGTTGGAGGTGTTCCAGTTGGTCTTGGTTCCTATGTCCAATGGGACAGAAAATTGGATGCAAGATTGGCACAAGCTGTTGTCTCTATAAATGCCTTTAAAGGGGTGGAATTTGGTCTTGGCTTTGAAGCTGGTTATCGTAAAGGCAGCCAGGTCATGGATGAAATTCTCTGGTCTAAAGAAGACGGCTATACTCGTCGTACCAACAATCTGGGTGGCTTTGAAGGTGGTATGACCAATGGGCAGCCCATCGTTGTTCGTGGAGTCATGAAACCCATTCCTACTCTCTACAAACCACTCATGAGTGTGGATATCGAAACCCATGAACCCTACAAGGCAACTGTGGAGAGAAGTGATCCGACTGCTCTTCCAGCAGCAGGAGTGGTCATGGAAGCTGTTGTGGCAACGGTTCTGGCACAAGAAATCCTTGAAAAATTCTCATCAGACAATCTAGAGGAATTAAAAGAAGCGGTAGCCAAACACCGAGACTATACAAAGAACTATTAAGGAGTTCCTATGGCAAAAACAGTCTATATCGCAGGTCTTGGATTGATTGGAGCCTCGATGGCACTTGGTATCAAACGCGGTCATCCAGATTATGAAATTTTAGGTTATAATCGCAGTCAAGCTTCGAGAGATATCGCCTTGAAAGAAGGCATGATTGATCGTGCAACGGATGATTTTGCCAGTTTTGCTCCTTTGGCAGATATCATTATCCTCAGCTTGCCGATTAAACAAACCATTGCTTTCATTAAGGAGTTGGCGAACTTGGACTTGAAAGAAGGTGTCATTATTTCAGATGCTGGTTCGACCAAGTCAGCCATTGTGGATGCAGCGGAGCAGTATTTGGCTGGCAAGTCTGTTCGCTTTGTCGGGGCCCATCCCATGGCTGGTAGTCACAAGACAGGGGCTGCCTCTGCGGATGTCAATCTTTTTGAAAATGCTTATTATATCTTCACGCCTTCGAGCCTGACAAGTCCTGACACGCTTGAGGAAATGAAGGATCTGCTTTCAGGTCTTCACGCTCGCTTTATCGAGATTGATGCCAAGGAGCATGACCGAGTCACTTCTCAGATCAGCCATTTTCCTCATATTCTGGCTTCCAGTCTCATGGAACAGACCGCGGTTTATGCTCAAGAACATGAAATGGCAAGGCGCTTTGCGGCCGGTGGTTTCCGAGATATGACTCGAATTGCAGAAAGCGAGCCAGGTATGTGGACCTCCATTCTCTTGTCCAATCGCGAGACAATCCTAGAGCGGATTGAGGATTTTAAGGAACGTTTGGATGAGGTTGGCCGGGCCATCAGCAAGGGAGATGAGGAGCAAATCTGGAACTTTTTCAATCAAGCGCGTGAGCAACGTCAGGCCATGGAAATCCATAAGCGTGGTGGAGTAGACAGTTCTTACGACCTCTATGTTGACGTTCCCGATGAAGAAGATGTCATCTTGAGGATTTTGGAATTGCTACGAGGAACTTCCTTGGTTAATATTCATATCAATGAGGAAAACCGTGAAGATATTCACGGGATTCTACAAATTTCATTTAAAAATGCTCAAGACTTAGAAAGAGCTGAGCATCTAATAACAGAAAACACTGACTACACAGTTGTCATCAAATAAGGAGAAGAACATGTCAAATATTTACGATAGTGCAAACGAACTCAGTCGCGGTCTACGCGAATTACCAGAATACAAGGCTGTCAAAGCAGCTAAAGATGCTATTTCAGCAGATGCTGAGGCAAGCAAAATTTTTACAGAATATGTTGCTTTCCAAGAGGAAATTCAAAGACTGGCACAGACAGGTCAAATGCCAGACGCTTCCTTTCAAGCGAAAATGGAAGGCTTTGGCAAGCAGATTCAGGGGAACAGCCTCTTGTCAGAATTCTTTACTAAGCAACAACAATTGGCAATTTACCTTTCTGACATTGAAAAAATTGTTTTTGAACCAGTTTCAGAATTGCTAAAATAAGAAAATTATTTTGTTCATTATTTATAGGTGTTTTCTTAAGCGTATGATTATTATTGGTAACTACTGTATTAGTTAGAGTTATTAGCGTGGTTCGTTTAAGAATGACTGTGGGGATGAATGTCTTTACTAATAAACAAAATACAAAACAAATTAA